>JACUTX010000177.1 GCA_014859615.1 Desulfuromonadales bacterium
ATTCCCGAGGCGATTTTGATCGGGAATCCAGATTTTAAAGATTGAAAAGCTGGATCCTTTGATAGAGTCATTCGGGGATGACAGCGCAAAGACAAGGCATTGACCGCAGAGGCGCAGGGAACGCAGAGGAAGCCTGAGATCTTTTTTTTATAACCAGACGTTGCGCTCTTTACTCTGCGCCCTTTGCGTCTCGAGTGAACGCAGTGAACGGGCGAGAGACGGTTTAAAGGCTTATCTCACGCAAAGCCGCGAAGAACGCAAAGAGGGTCAAAGGCAACGACGTTTTGTCATTCCCGAGGCGATTTTGATCGGGAATCCAGATTTTAAAGATTGAAAAGCTGGATCCTTTGATAGAGTCATTCGGGGATGACAGTGCAAAGGGAAGGCGTCTCTCGCAGAGTCCGCAGAGTCCGCAGAGTCCGCAGAGTCCGCAGAGTCCGCAGAGTCCGCAGAGCACGCAGAGAAAGGCAAAGGGATGAGTTCTTTTTTGATTCAACCAAAGTTCGTCTTTAAGATTTCTCTGTGTTCTCGAGTGAACGCAGTGAACGGGCGTGAGACAAAATTTTGTTTTTCCCCCTTAATTTGATCTATTGAGAGCAAAAGTGCACGAACTCGGCATCACCCAGAGCATTGTTGATATCGCCATCAAGACCGCGCGTGAACAGAATGCCGAAAAGGTTCTGAGCGTCTCAGTGGAGATCGGTGAACTCTCGGGAGTTGTCGCCGATGCCGTTGAATTCTGCTTTGAAGCGTGCATTCAAAAGACTTTTCTGCAAGGGTGTCGGCTGATCATCGAGCAGATCCCGGGCCTTGGCCAATGCGAAGAGTGCGGGGCTGAATTGAAGATCGACACCATGACCTTCGCCTGTCGCGAATGCGGCAGCTACAAGCTGCTGCGGACTCAAGGGGAAGAGTTAAACATTAAGGAATTGGAGATCGAATAGCGATGTGTATCGACTGCGGCTGTACCCCCGATCATCAGCACCAGCATGATCATGAAACGACCCGGAAGATTCGCGTCGAAGAGAGCCTGCTCGCCAAAAATGATCGTCTGGCCGCGGCCAACCGAACGCTGTTTAATGCGGCCGGTCTGCTGACTCTCAATCTGGTCAGCTCCCCCGGTTCCGGCAAGACCACGCTGCTGGAAAAGACGCTGACCGATCTCAAGGAGCGCTTCTGTTTCGCCGTTCTCGAAGGGGATCAGCAGACCGCTAATGATGCCGACCGGATTGCCGCTACCGGCGTTGCGGTTCATCAGATCAACACCGGGGCCGGCTGTCATCTCGACGCGCACATGGTCGGACACGGGGTGGAGCAGTTCGATCTGGATGCGACGGATATCCTGATGATCGAAAATGTCGGCAACCTGGTCTGTCCGGCCTCTTTTGATCTTGGTGAGGATCTGAAAGTTGCGGTCCTCTCCACCACCGAAGGGGAAGACAAGCCGGTTAAATACCCGCAGATGTTCCGGGCAGCTGGCCTGATGATTATCAACAAAACCGATCTGTTGCCGTATCTCGATTTCGATATGGAAAAATGCCGCGCCTATGCCCTGCAGGTCAATCCGAATCTGACGATTCTGGAACTCTCCTGCCGCAGCGGCGCAGGACTCGAAGCCTGGTACCGCTGGCTCGAAACCGCCCAGATCAAAAAACAGCAACTCAACGCAGCAAGGAGCTAACCATGTGTCTCGGTGTGCCGATGCAGGTCAAAAGTATCGATAATGAGATGGCTCGCTGTGAAATCGACGGCGTCCAGCGCGATGCATCCCTGATGATGATCGATGGGGTCAAGGTCGGCGATTACGTTTTGATTCACGCCGGTTTTGCCATCGAGCGGATCGATGAAGACGAAGCGCAACGGACTCTTGATGCTCTCCGTTCGGCTCTCGATCTCGGGCTGGTGCCGGAGTGAATCTGACCGCCGCTTTTCGCGATCCGCAGCTGGCTCGCGGTCAGCTCGACGCCATTGCGAAAACAGTTGCCGGTTACGACGGCGGCATGACTCTCATGGAGGTCTGTGGCACGCACACCATGGCGATCTATCAACACGGAATCCGTGCTCTGCTCCCAGAGCAGATCCGGCTGATTTCCGGTCCCGGTTGTCCGGTCTGTGTCACCCCGGTCGGCTTTGTCGATCATGCCGTTGCCCTGGCGAGACGACCGCAAACCGTGATTGCCACCTTTGGTGATATGGTTCGGGTCCCCGGATCGACCAGCAGCCTGATGCGTGAGCAGGCGAGTGCTGCGCAGATACTGATTGTCTACTCGCCGCTCGATGCCGTTACTTTCGCCGAAAAGCACCCGGAGCTGGAGGTCGTTTTTCTCGGGGTCGGCTTTGAAACCACCACTCCGACCATCGCCGGAGCGGTTCTAACCGCCGAGCGAAAAGGGGTGAAAAATTTCTCGGTCCTCTGCTCGCACAAAACCATGCCGGGACCGATGGCTGCTCTCGCCGCCGACCCGGAGTTACAGGTCGATGGCTATCTCTGTCCGGCTCATGTCAGCGCCATTATCGGTGCCGATGCCTATCGACCGCTGGTTGAAGCTTATAACGTCCCGTGTGTGGTGACCGGCTTCGAGCCGCTCGATGTTCTGCAGGGGGTGCTGATGCTCGCCAAACAGATCGTTGCCGGCGAGGCAAAGGTCGAAAATCAGTATCGCCGGGTGGTTCAGCCGCAAGGGAACCCGAAAGCGCTCGGTTTGCTTTGGCAACTGTTTGAGCCGTCTGACGCCCGCTGGCGTGGTATCGGTGATCTTCCCGGCAGCGGTCTGCAGCTCCGGCCAGCTTATGCTCTCTTCGACGCCGCAAAAAAGTTTTCGGTCGAAATTGAACCGGCGCGCGAACATGCAGGTTGTCTCTGCGGCGAGATCCTCAAAGGGAAAATCACGCCGCCGCAATGTCCTCTGTTTCGCACCGTCTGCACGCCGGAACAACCGGTTGGTGCCTGCATGGTCTCAAGCGAAGGGACCTGCGCCGCCGAATACAAGTACGGATCATAAGATCGGAAGAATTGTTGCTAGTCCCCCTTTTCAAGCGAAGACCTGGAGCCTGTTTTGAAATCCGACATTATCCTGCTCGGCCACGGCAGTGGCGGCACTCTCAGTCATCAGCTTCTCGACACGCTGATTATTCCGATTCTCTCTGCGGTTGCTCTGCCGGATCAGAATGATGCCGCCGTTTTGCCAGCCGAATCGGGTCGGCTCGCGTTTACGACCGATTCCTTCGTCGTCGATCCGATCTTTTTTCCCGGCGGCAATATCGGGGATCTCGCCATCAACGGGACGGTGAATGATCTGGCGATGGCGGGTGCTACCCCTCTTTACATAAGTGTCGGCCTGATCCTCGAAGAGGGGTTGCCGATCGCGGATCTCAGGCGCATTCTGCATTCGATGCGGCAGGCGGCTGACGCTGCCGGGGTCAGCATCGTCACCGGTGATACCAAGGTCGTCCCCCGTGGCAAAGCCGACCGGATCTTTATAAATACGTCAGGTGTCGGTCGTCTGGAGCATGAACTGGTGATTAGCGGTAGCTCTGCACGCCCCGGCGATCGGGTTCTGATCAACGGCCCGATCGGGGATCACGGCATGGCGGTACTTGCCAGTCGTGAGGGGTTGGCGCTGCAAAGCGATATTAAAAGCGATTGCGCGCCGCTGAACCGGCTCGTTCAAGCGATTCTGGCCGCCGCCGGCAGCGATCTTCACGTTCTGCGTGATCCGACCCGGGGCGGCGTCGCCACAACCCTCAAAGAGATCTGTCTGCAGTCGCAGGTTGATATCACTCTGGATGAGCTCTCTTTGCCGATCCGTGACAATGTTGCCGGTGCCTGCGCTATCCTCGGACTCGATCCGCTCTTTGTCGCCAACGAAGGGAAGCTTCTGGTCGTTGTTGCCCCGGACTCTGCCGACGCAGTTCTTGCCGCCATGCACGCCACCCCCGAAGGGGTCGGCGCCACCTGTATCGGCGAAGTCGGCCCCGGTGGCGAGGGGCGATTGCGCCTGCGCACCGCCATCGGCGGCCTCCGCTCCATCGAGATGCTCGCCGGAGAACAGCTGCCGCGGATCTGCTGATTTAAAATTAATGATTTTCATCAGATTTTTGATCGCGGCTAAAATTGCTTAAGGGTTGGTTGTAAATCAAAGGCTTAATTGGCCGCGGATGCAATCTGATCAGGGCTGTTAGGTCAAAGTCTGCCTCACGCAAAGTCGCAAAGTCGCAAAGATCGCAAAGAGAATCAAAAGCAACGACTGTTTCTGTCATTCCCGAGGCGATTTTGATCGGGAATCCATGTTTTAAAGGTCCAGAGACTGGCAATCGATGCCCCACACCCTGCTCGACATAATCAAGCAAAACCTCCCCGATGCTTCCCCCGATGCCCGGCGTCTGTTTCATGGCCGGGGGCAGACCGTTGCCGGTTTGGAAGCTGTTACCCTCGATTGGTATCCGCCTCTGCTGGTTCTGACCCTCTACGCAGATTTTGACGAAAAATGGCTGCAGCAGCTTTCGATCGGACTGCAGCAGCTGTTTGAAAAAAGGCTCGGCTGTCTGGTCTGCCAGCAGCGCCGCACCGCAGGAGGGGGAGGACGGATTCTCTACGGCAGATTGCCGGAGCAAAGCGTTGCCCAGGAGAATGGGTTGCGTTACCTCCTTGATCCCCTGGCACATCAGAATATCGGTATTTTCCCCGACATGGCGGTCGGTCGTGCCTATCTGCGCACGATTGCCGAAGGGAAATCGATCCTCAACCTGTTTGCCTACACCTGCGGATTTTCCGTCGCCGCTCTGGCCGGTGGCGCGAAGAAGGTGGTGAATCTCGATATGAACCGACGTCTGCTCGAACGGGGGCGGCAGAATCACCGGCTTAATGAGCAGGATCTGCGCAGCGTCGTTTTTCTTGGTCACGATCTGTTCAAGAGTTTCGGTCGGCTAAAACGGGAAGGGCCGTTCGATCTGATTATTCTTGATCCGCCGTTTTTTCAGAGTGGAAGTTTTTCTGCCCTGCGCGACTGGCCGAAGATGCTGCGCCGGCTACCTGAACTGTTGACGGATTCAGGCGAGCTGCTGGCCGCGGTCAGCGCACCGGAACTCGGCGCAAACTTTTTACGCCAGCAGATCGACAGTGCCTTCCCCGGTGCACAAATTCTGGCCCGGCTCACTGGCGGTGCTGATTTTCCGGAGCAAAACCGCGACAAAGGACTGCATCTGCTGCACGTCGTCCCTTGATCTGTAACCGACCGCGTCGGATGAACTTTTTTTTGTAACGATTCAGTAATATTAAGAACCATGTAACTATTCAGTAATTTTGTAAATCATAAGAAAAGCTCAAGAAAGAGGGTCATCCCCGAACGATTCTATCGGGGATCCATGGCTTTAAAGACTGGATTCCCGA
>JACUTX010000178.1 GCA_014859615.1 Desulfuromonadales bacterium
AGGGTGTCATTCCCGAGGGGGTAATCGGGAATCCAGCTTTTAAAGCCATGGATCCCCGATAGAATCATTTTCGGGGATGACAGAATTTCTAATTACTGGCAATACAGATTTGGATCTGATTTGGTTGCAGCGATTGAACAAAACCACAGGCCTAGCGGGGCTAAGTCGAGGATTTTGTGATTGAGCTGCGACCGAAGATGGCCAGAAGATGAGATGCAAGATGGTCAAGTTATTTTTTTACAGGCCCTAAGCGGGGATATTGATATCTGTTGATCGTTCCTGGGGCGTGTGGTAGTTTGACGAGCATTGAGACTCTTGGTCGGGAGTGGTCAGAGGTGTTGAAGAGTAAATTTAAAAAGTTGAAAAAGGCGTTTTCGGTTGCTGGATCGGGGCGCCTTTTCTGTTGATGTTGCACTTACAACTTGAATCCGGGGATTTATGACCCATCTCTACCAATTACTTGCCGAAAAAGTCCGTCTCTGGCGCGAAGATGGCTATCCCTGTGAGCAGTTTCCTGCCGTCGCTGAAATTCTTCAATTTCAAACGATCGATGAAACCGGCAAGAACCTGCGCTTTCTCCGCCCGCCGCAGTTTCGGGCATTGGAGGTTTATTGGTACCTGCGGCTGGTCGAGAAAACGCCGCATATCTATGATCTCTACACGACCAACTACCCAAAGAAGGCTGATATCATAAAATCTTTGGGCATCCCGCAAAAAGCTTTTGAAGAGGCTGACTACGAGCTTGAACCCCTCCTCGACCGCATCAAGACCGACGATCAATTCGTCAAGGATTTTAAACTCGAAGCCCTGCGCGAAACCCTGACCCTCGAATATCCGAGTTACATTCTCGCTTTGGCCATGGGCGCGGGGAAGACGATTCTGGTGGGGGCGATCATCGCCAGCGAATTTGCCATGGCGCTGGAATATCCGACCACCGGCGACGCCCTTCAGGACGCCTTCGTCGAAAATGCGCTGGTTTTTGCGCCGGGGAAAACCATTATCGAGTCGTTACGCGAGCTGGCGGAAATCCCCTACGACAAGGTTCTGCCGCCGCGTTTTTTTAAGGGTTTTGCCGCCTCGGTTAAGCTGACCTTCACCCCGGACGGGGCGAAAGATATACCGGTTATTCGCAATTCCAACTTCAATATCATCGTCACCAACACCGAAAAGATTCGGATTCAGAAGCCGACCGTGCGCGCCAGCAAAGGCTGGACACAGTTGCAACTTCTGGAGAAAGAGAAACAGCTCTCCGAAGATGCCAACCTGCGCTTGCAGACCATCGCCAGTCTGCCGCACCTGGCGGTCTTTTCTGATGAGGCCCACCACACCTACGGCCAGGCCATGGGCGAGGATCTGAAGAAGGTTCGCAAGACCGTCGATTACCTGCACCACAACAGCCCCAATCTGATCTGTGTCGTCAACACCACCGGCACCCCCTACTATCAAAAACAACCGCTCAAGGATGTCGTCACCTGGTACGGGCTCTCCGAGGGGATCAAGGATCGCATCCTCAAGGATGTCTCGGGCAATATCCTCGCCTACAGCTTTGACGCCGGGAACGCCGACAAATTTATTGCCGAGGTGGTCAGGGATTTCTTCGCCGAATACGCTGATGTCGCCCTGCCCAACGGCGCACCGGCCAAGCTGGCGATCTACTTTCCGCAAACCGACGATCTCAGCGAACTGCGCCCCGCCATCGAAGCGGCCCTGATTTTGGCCGGACAGTCTCCGACCCTGGTGCTGAAAAACGATTCGACCTCCAGCAAGCAGGAGGTCCAAGCATTCAACCGCCTGAACGATCCGCTCAGTCCGCACCGCGTCATCCTGCTGGTGAACAAGGGGACCGAAGGGTGGAACTGCCCGAGTCTCTTTGCCTGTGCTCTGGCCCGCAAATTGAAAAACTCCAACAACTTCGTACTGCAAGCGGCCACTCGCTGCCTGCGCGAAGTCCCCGGCAACAATGCCAAGGCCCGCATCTACCTCTCCATGGACAACCGGGCGGTGCTCGACAAACAGTTGCAGGAGACCTACGGCGAAACCCTTGACGATCTCAGCCATGCCGGCGGCGAGACGTTGACCTTCACCCTGCGGGTCCGCAAACTCAATCCGCCGCCGCTGGTGATTGAACAGACCCTGCGCACTGTCACCCGCGTCGGGGCGATTCACGAATCGCCCTTGTCCCTGAAACTGCCGACTGCGACCAAGGGGCAGAGCATGACCCTGGAGCGCTTTGTCATCGCCAAGCAGCAGGCCACGGCAGCGGTGTTGCAGCAGATCGGCACCAGCGTGACGCTTGAGACCGAGCCGGACTGCGAGGACATCTACACTGTCGCCGCCAAGCTTTCCGAATGGTATCGCCTCGACCTGTGGCCGTTGTTCGCCGAATTGAAACGGCTCTATGGAGAAACAGGCGACGTACCGCTGGCCCATGTCAGCGACCTCTCCCGGCAGATCGAGCAGCAGGTCAGCACCTACGAAGTCAAAGAGACCAAAGTTGAAAAGGCGCTGGCGCTGATCAAGCCGGAAGGCTTTATCCGGGAGGAGACGGCGGAGGGCGAGGTGATCTACACCGCCGAAATTCGCGTCCCCAAAGCGAACAAGCACCTGATTTGCGAGCCGCAGGGTTCAAGTTTCGGCCATCATTACGCCCCGTACAACTTTGATTCAAAACCGGAAATGAGCTTTTTCGCCGATCATCTCTTGCCGCATATCGAGGTGAACCCCGACGAGGTGGAAGATATTTACTTTACCGGCGGACTTACCGACCCCGGAAAAACCGACTTTTTCGTCGAGTACAAGGATGATAAAGGGCACTGGCGCAACTACTTCCCCGACTTCATCATTCGCCTCAAGGGAAAAGGGAAGAAACCGGGCAAGTGTCTGATCGTGGAGATCAAAAATGCCCAGTGGGAAGCGACCATCAACGATGAGCTGAAGAACGGCAAGGCGGTCAGCAAGGAAGGGCGCAAGGCGATGGCGATGACCCGCTGGGTCGATCTGAATCCCGAGCGGTTGAAGTATCAAATCATCTTTGCCGACGACGCATTACCGAACGATGAAATAGCCAGGACCAAGGCTTTTATAACCGAGGGGCAACAATGAGCGAGAAAAAAGAGATCAAAATTACTGCCGCCAAGGGGCGGCCGATGCTGACTTGGGTAGGGAAACGTCCGTTGCGTAGCGTGACGGCTTTTCCGGCGCAGCATGTGGAAACATTCGCCGCATCAGAGGAAGAGGCGAATCAGGCATCACCGATTTGGAAAGATTGGCCCACCTCTTACCCTCAAGGCGGACTGCTCTTTCATGGCGACAACAAAGAGGTGCTGGGGCATCTGCTGGCCAACGGCTTTCGCGGCAAGGTCAAACTGATCTATATCGACCCCCCCTTCGACTCCGGTGCCGACTACGTGCGTAAGGTCCAATTGCGCGGCGGGGCGGCCACGGCCAAGATTGACGGGGAAAATTACGCCCTCGGCGAACAGATTCAGTACACCGACATCTGGGCCAACGACAACTATTTGCAGTTTATGTATGAGCGGCTTCTTCTCGCAAAAGAACTTCTCGCGAATAATGGAACTATCTGGCTTCATTGTGATTGGCACAAATGCCATCATCTTCGCTGCCTACTTGATGAGGTGTTTGGCCAAGACAATTTTTGCAATGAAGTAGTTTGGCAGAGAACCTTCTCCCGAGCTGCGTCAGGGACCCTGAACAATATCCACGACACAATGCTTATCTATTCAAAATGTAAAGAATTTACCTGGAACAAAATTCTGATGCCTGTAACTGAAAATTATATCGAATCCAGGTTTACAATGGTTGATGAGAAATCGGGGAAACTCTTTCAAGGAATTGTCTTAACTGCTCCAGGAATTAGCAAAGGAGAAACTGGGCAAGATTGGCACGGTTTCAGCCCTACGGCACAAGGGAGGCACTGGGCAAATAATTTGGCAGAACGTGAGCGGTTGAATGCAGAGGGAAAAATATATTGGCCCCCTAACGGTGGCTGGCCACGACTTAAGCGTTTTGCTGATGAGGTCGATGGTATTGCTTTACAAAGCCTCTGGACTGGCATTTCACCAATCAATTCGCAGGCCTTGGACGACACTGGATTTCCAACCCAAAAGCCTGAAGAGCTGATTGAACGAATAATTCACTGTTCCTCCAACCCCAACGACCTCGTCCTCGACTGCTTCATCGGTTCCGGCACCACCGCCGCCGTCGCTCAAAAACTCGGCCGGCGCTGGATCGGTTGCGATATCAACAAGGGTGCAATCCAGACCACGGCGAAGCGGCTGCAAGGAATCATGGCCGAGCAGTCCAAGGCGCTGCAGAATGCAGCCCCGCAGTTACCGGGAATGGAAACCGACGAAAAGGCACCCGTACCGGCCCAGCACGCCTTCGGCGTCTGGCGAGTCAACGACTACGACCTGAAAATCCAGCGCAACGAGGCGATCAAGCTGGCCTGCGAATATGTCGGTATTGAGCGGCTGGCGTCCGACAGCTTCTTTGACGGCAAGCTCGGCAAGAAGCTGGTCAAGATCATCCCCTTCGAGCACCCCCTCTCTCCCCTCGACCTCGAAGAACTTAAACGCGAACTCGAAGCGCGCCCCGAGTTGGAGAATGTCATCGTCTTTGTCTGCCTTGGCATTGAATTGTCGGCCCGCACCTGGATCGAAGACTGGAACCGCCTGCGCAAGGGGGCGGAGACCGTCAACAAGATCGAAGTCATCGAGCTGCGCACCGACGAGAAATACGGCAACTTCATCAAGCACGAACCGGCTACCGGCAAGGTTGCCATCGCCCGTAGCGGTGACAAGATCACCGTCAAAATCGAAGACTTCATCAGCCCGACCATCCTCAAGCGGCTCGACATGGACGCCCCCCTCTTCAAGGCCAAGATCAGCGACTGGCGCAGCCAAATCGACTGCGTCATGATCGACACCGCCTATGATGGCGAGGTCTTCAACGTGGTGCTTTCCGACGTGCCGGAAAAGAAGAAAGACCTGATCGAAGGCACTTACACGCTCGTCGCGCCGGTCGGCAAGACGACGGTGGCGGTTAAGATTATCGACATGCTCGGTGAAGAAGTGCTGATTCAGGAGACTGTTTAAGAGGAACAGTTTAGTCCCCTTTGCATTTGCCGAGGAAACGGGGGACGTTGGAAACGGGGAAACGTTGATGCTTGGAAAGACGGGACGGGAAAGACGGGACGTTGTTTAATCGTTTAACGTGGTGCTGAGAATAGAAAGACGGGACGTTGTTTAATCGTTTAACGTGGTGCTGAGAATAGTAAAGACGGGACGTTGTTTAATCGTTTAACGTGGAAAGACGGGACGTTGTTTAATCGTTTAACGTGGTGCCGAGAATAGCGCTTGCTA
>JACUTX010000179.1 GCA_014859615.1 Desulfuromonadales bacterium
CCCCGCACCAAAGCCTCGGCAAAAGATTTTACATGCGGATGAACTTTTGCCTCCGTATCTTCCGGTTCGCCAAGAACATCATTGCGAAATCGAAAATTTTTCCAGAAATCTTCAAGAATAATATCGATTTCCGTATCATGATCGTAAAGACTGTATAAAATTTTAAGGGCAAATTCTCTCCCCTGTCTTCTGACTCCCGGTTCCATCAAGACTCCATCGATCTGAAAAGATTGGCCATTTCGATGATCGTGACGGCGGCTTCGAACCCTTTATTTCCAGCTTTCGTTCCAGCCCGTTCTACTGCCTGCTCGATGTTGTCGGTAGTCAAGACGCCAAAAGCGACCGGAATACCGGAATCGAGACTGACAGAGGCAATCCCTTTGGAGACTTCGGCACTGACATAGTCAAAATGTGGCGTTGCACCACGAATCACTGCGCCGAGGCAGATGACAGCATCATATTTCCCCGAATTAACCATTTTTTTGGCCACCATCGGGAGTTCAAAAGCGCCGGGAACACGAACCACGTCGAGATCGTGCTCTTCTGCGCCGTGCCGGCGCAGAGCATCGAGCGCCCCTTCTAGTAGCCGCTCGGAAATAAACCCATTGAAACGACTGACGGCTATTCCAACTTTCAGGCCGGATGCATCGAGTTTTCCTTCAATAATATTTGGCATTTTACTTCTCCTGTCAGCAGACTACTCAGAGATTTTCAAAAAGATGACCCATCTTCTCTTGTTTTGTTTTCAGGTAGGAAAGGTTTGAAGCCGTCGCCGCAATTTCGAGCGGCACGCGCTCAACCACCGATAGACCATAACCTTCAAGACCGACAATTTTTTTCGGATTATTGGTCATCAGGCGAATTTTGCGAATCCCTAAATCATACAGAATCTGCGCACCGATACCATAATCACGTAAATCAGCTTTAAAACCGAGAGCTTCATTCGCCTCGACGGTGTCATGCCCCTTGTCCTGCAAAGCATATGCACGCAACTTGTTGATCAGGCCGATTCCGCGTCCTTCCTGACGCATATAGAGCAGAACACCAACACCTTCGTTTTCGATCAGCAACATCGCTGCCTTCAACTGATCTCCACAATCACAGCGCAAAGAACCAAAGACATCACCGGTGAGACATTCGGAATGGACACGAACCAAAACCGGTTGATCCGAATTGATTTCACCTTTAATTAAAGCCATGTGCTGAGAATCATCGACAGCATTTTCGTAAGCGACAGCCTTAAAATCTGTGCCAAACAGTGTCGGCAGGGTCGTTTCAGCCGCACGATGCACCAGCAGCTCTTTACGCATCCGGTAGGCAACCAGATCAGCGATAGTGACAATCCTTAGGTTATGGAGCTTGGCAAATTTCTTCAGTTGTGGCATGCGCGACATTGTGCCATCTTCGTTCATGATTTCACAAATCACTCCGGCTGGCTTGAGACCAGCCAGGCGAGCGAGATCAACTGACCCCTCGGTCTGTCCCGCACGGACAAGGGCACCCCCTTTTTTGGCTCGCAGCGGGAAAATATGACCGGGACGAGCAAGGTCAAACGCCCTGGTTTCATCGGCGATGGCAACTTGAATCGTCCGGGCCCGGTCCGCGACTGATATCCCTGTCGAAACCCCGGTTCGCGCCTCAATCGAGACAGTAAAAGCGGTGCCGAATGAAGAGGAATTATTCTGAACCATCAATGGCAGTTCGAGAAGATCAGCACGCTCTTCGGTGAGGGAGAGACAGATCAGCCCACGTCCCTCTTTTGCCATAAAATTGATCGCTTCAGGCGTTACTTTTTCTGCAGCGATAACAAGATCACCTTCATTTTCACGATCTTCATCATCAACCAGGATAATCATATTCCCCTGGCGGAGATCGTCCAAGGCTGCTTCGATGTTCTCAATCGGCATTTTAATTCCTTTAGTTATTACATGAATGGCTATCGGCAGTTGTTTTACAGATGGCCCGTATTTATGTCACAGAAAACCATGCTTGGCAAGAATTTCACTTGTTAGCGATGGTTTGACTCCAGGGTCATAATTCAGCAAACGCTCAACATATTTACCGAGGATATCGGTCTCTATATTCACTTTTGATCCGGGTCGCAGCTCCTTCAATGTCGTTTTATCGAGAGTATGTGGAATAATACTGAGATGAAAACTGTTTGCGTTGACACTGTTGATGGTCAGACTGATCCCATCGACAGCCACAGAGCCTTTTTCGATCAGATAGCGACAACAGCTGACCGGAACTTCAATCTCGATCAAAACAGCATTATTAACTGTTGAGAGCTGTTTGACCGTCCCGACCGCGTCAACATGCCCCGTTACGATATGCCCTCCCAGTCGATCTCCGACCCGCAACGCCCGCTCCAGATTGACCCGGCTTCCGGTTCTGAGCAATTCAAGGGTCGACCGGGAAAATGTCTCCGGCGAAACATCCGCCGAAAACGCATGGGTCTCTTTTGCGGTCACCGTAAGACAAATGCCGTTCACGGCAATACTGTCGCCCTGAGTCAAACTCTCTGTCGGCAGAGAGGTTCCTACCGTTATCACTGCCGAAGTCGACGTCCGCGCGATACTCTTTAACGTCCCGCAATCTTCAATCAAACCGGTGAACATCAAACAACCTCGCCTTCAATCAGGATATCGTTACCAAAAGAACAGGAACGAATGTCCTGCAACACTACTGCATCTTTCAACAGTGTGACACCCCCTCCGGAAAAAACGGGAAACCCATCCTCACCCCCTAAAAGTTTCGGCGCGATAAAAAAAGCGACACGATCGACGATGCCTGATCTTAGCGCCGCACCGTTCAAAACTGATCCGGCTTCGAGCAGCAGACTCTGAATATTGCGCTGACCCAGATAACGCATCAAATCAATAAGTGACACCCGACCATCAGGATCAGAGTCAAGGAGAATAACCTCAACTCCGATGTCGTGCAACTCCTCTATTCGCGAATTATGAGCTGCAGAAGTTGTCGCAATCAGCGGCAAGCGAGCCGTATCCGGGGAGAGGATTTGCGCCCTGGCCGGGATGCGCAGTTGTGAGTCAACAACAATCCGCAACGCGTCGCGCCCCCCTTCGGGGAGACGGGTTGTTAACCGCGAATCATCAGCCAATATCGAGCCGATACCGGTCAAGATCGCATCCGAACGGTTTCGCATCCTATGTACGTACAGACGGCTCAGTTCACCGGTGACCCATTGCGAATCACCAGTATGTGTCGCTGTCTGTCCATCAAGGGTCATCGCAGTTTTCAGGGTGACAAATGGCAAACCAGTTAGAATATGTTTTTTAAACGGTGCAATCAGACGGCGACAGGACGACTCCAGCAGGCCTGCGACGACTTTGACACCAAAACTGCGTAAACGCTCGATCCCCTTCCCGGCGACCACAGGATTCGGATCTGAACAGCCGACAAAAACCCGCCGGATTCCAGCCTTAATGATCGCTTCAGTGCAAGGCCCTGTCCGGCCATGATGATTACACGGTTCGAGAGTCACATAGAGATCAGCGCCATCCGTTCGATCTCCTGCAGCATTAAGCGCAAAGATCTCAGCATGTGGTTCGCCAGCGGCAGGATGAAACCCTGTACCGATAACTTCAGCACCGGAAACGACAACGGCCCCGACCGGGGGGTTGGGGCTGGTACGACCTTCGCCCTTTCGGGCAAGATCAAGGGCTTGCTGCATAAATTGTTCAGACATCGATCGGCTTAAAAGCCCTTATAGTCTAATGGGTCTTCGGTTTTTCCTGATTCAGAATATCCTTCAACTCATCCATAAATTCATTAATGTCCTTGAATTGGCGATAGACAGAAGCAAATCGCACATAAGCAACTTCGTCGATCCCTTGCAAAGATTCCATCACGGCACTCCCTATCTGCCCGACATCTATCTCCTTGTCACCACTCTCCTGAAGAGACTGCTGAAATCCGTCGACAAACTTTTCTATTGTCGCAATCGGGACAGGGCGTTTTTCACAGGCACGCTGCATTCCGGCGATGATCTTGTTGCGATCAAAAACCTCACGGCAACCGTCTTTTTTAATAACAAGGGGGAGAGATTCCTCAACCCGTTCATAGGTTGTAAAGCGCCGTTCGCAATCGATACACTCTCGTCGACGGCGAATATTATTCCCCTCTTTCCCCATACGGGAATCGACCACCTTGGTATCATTAAACCCGCAGAACGGACACTTCATTCGATCTCCTGTGCAATCAAGCTGATTTTACCGACATAGATACGAAAATCGATATCGGACTCTTCGAGCATATTTTTAGCCAGAATATCGGGATAACCATCCAGATAAACAACTTGCTTAATCCCGGAGTTGATAATCATTTTTGCACAGATAATACAGGGAGCATGTGTACAAAACAGCGTCGCTGCATCGATATTGACACCATGTTTGGCCGCCTGCAGAATTACATTCTGTTCCGCATGCAGACCACGGCACAATTCGTGTCGCTCACCGGATGGGACTTTTAACTGCTCGCGCAGACAGCCGGTCTGTTCGCAATGGGCAATACCGCTAGGAGTCCCATTATAACCGGTGGCAAGAATATTCTTATGCTTGACCAGAACAGCACCAACCTGACGACGCAGACAAGTCGATCGCCGGGAAACGAGCTGAGCGATGCTCATGAAATACTCTTCCCAACTCGGTCGCTGCATCAGACCAACCGATCTGCATAAAGGGGGAATCGCAGGCACATCGCTTTGACCTCCTCCTGGATTTTTTGCAAAGCGACCCGATCATCCGTATGAGTCAGAGCACGCTGAATCCAGTCAGCCACCTGCTTCATCTCCGGCTCTTTCAACCCCCGCGTAGTGGTCGCAGGCGTGCCGATACGAATTCCACTGGTCACAAACGGAGAACGGGCGTCGAAGGGGACAGCATTTTTGTTCATGGTCAAACCGGCACTCTCAAGTGCCGCTTCAGCGACTTTTCCGGTCATCTCTGTTCCACTGAAATCGAGTAACATCAGATGGTTATCTGTCCCACCGGAGACCAGATTAAAGCCATGCGCAACAAGAGCATCTGCCAGCGCCTTCGCATTTTTGACCACTTGTTGTGTATAAATTTTAAACTCGGGCGATAAAGCTTCCTTAAAGGAAACCGCTTTGGCGGCGATAACATGCATCAGCGGACCACCTTGAATGCCGGGGAAAATATTACTGTTCAGTTTTTTTGCATCCGCTTCACGACAGAGAATCATGCCACCACGCGGACCACGCAAGGTTTTATGCGTTGTCGTCGTCACATAATCGGCGTACGGAACCGGGTTAGGATGTTCTCCGGCAGCGACCAGACCGGCAATGTGCGCCATA
>JACUTX010000180.1 GCA_014859615.1 Desulfuromonadales bacterium
TCCGTTGTTGTTCAAGTCTTCAAAGGCATCGATGATCAGAATCCCTTTTTCAGTCGGAAGTCTGGCTTCAGCCCCGAAAATAAGATCGAGAATTGTCTCTTTTCTGGGGGATTCATCGCCCAGGTCGAGTTGTTCCGGTGGTCGTTCGGGATCGGCTGCTTTGGCTGCAGTCGGAATAACCAGCGAGAAGAGGAGCAGCAGAAGTGTAAAAACAGCTCCCTTTTGTCGTGAATTTTTCATCTGCGAACTATATCTCTGATTTCGTTTTGGTAAAAGCATTATTCGCAAGTGACACGATTAATCGACGCCATCGCGATATCGAGCAGCTGCTCCAACTGCTGCGGTTCGATTGTTAAAGGTGGCATAAAGTAGACGACATTACCGAGTGGGCGCAGCAGCGCTCCGAGCGAAAGGGCATGTTTGTAGACTTCAAACCCGCGACGCTGCTGCCAGGGGTAGGGGGTCTTGTCTCCCTTCTCCTGCACCATCTCCAGCGCTGCAATCATGCCGCACTGCCGCATCTCGCCGATATGCGGATGTTGCTCAAATGTCGATTTTGCATCTTTGAGGAGCTTGATTTTGGGTTGAATCGATTCGAGAATCTGTTCGTCATCGAAAATGTTTAACACTTCAACCGCCAGAGCGCAGGCGAGGGGGTTGCCGGAGTAAGAGTGCGAGTGCAGGAAAGCCTTGAGAGAATCGTAATCGTCGTAAAAGGCCTGATAGATCTCATCGTGGGTCAAAACAACAGCTAACGGCATATAGCCGCCGGTGATCCCTTTTGACAGACAGAGGAGGTCGGGAGCGACATCTGCGTGTTCATTGGCAAACATCCGCCCTGTGCGGCCGAAACCGACGGCGATCTCATCAGCGATATAGTGAACATTGTTGCTGTCACAGAGTTGCCGTAATTTTTTCAGGTAGCCCGGGGGATAAATACGCATCCCGGCGGCGCCCTGAACGAGTGGTTCAACAATAACCGCTGCGATTTGACCGGAATTTTCCGTGACGACTTTTTCGAGTTCGGCAAAACAGTCCTGACCGCAACTCTCCCGATGTTGTCCATATAAACAGCGGTAGCAGTTTGGTCCCTGTGACTGGTAACCGTCGAGAAGAATCGGTTTGTAGATGTTTCGATACAGTTCACAGCCACTTACGGAGAGAGCCCCGAGGGTTTCGCCATGATAGGCATCCGTTAATGAGACAAAACGGGTTTTATCGGGATAACCAGACTGTTGCCAGTATTGAAAACTCATTTTCATCGCCGCTTCGACCGCCGAGGAGCCATTGTCGGTGAAAAAGACTTTCGACATGTTGCCGGGAGCAAGTTGGCAAAGACGCTGGGCCAGAGTGACGGCCGGTTCATGGGTCATGCCGGCAAAGATATGGTGAGCAATCTTATTGGCCTGATCGGATAACGCCTTGTTCAGTCTCTTGTTGCCGTGGCCAAGCAGATTGACCCACCAGGATGAAACGCCGTCAATGTAACTCTTGCCGTCGGTATCAAACAGATAGACCCCTTCGCCATGGGTAATCGGAATCGGTGGCAGGGTCTCCAGATCTTTCTGCTGGGTACAGGGGTGCCAGATAAACTCCTTGTCGAGAGCGATCAGTCTGCTGGTCTCCATCACTACTCCCCGGCCAGGTCGGCCAGACCGATCAAGGTTAAAAGCTTTTTGCAGGTCGGCATGGCGGCCATCGCGTCGGCTAACTGTTCCACCGCCTGATGCCGATCTGTTGCCGGGAGATAAGGGGTCACGCCGAGGAGTTCGGCTGCCGCAAGTGAGGCAAGGGAATGTGGCGCTCTCTCTTGTGCCATGTCAGGGTGCTTTGGCATTCCGTTTATAATATAACCAGCGGTGCTGATATTGAGCTGTTGCGCAGCAAAAAGCGAGAGCATGGTGTGGTTGATGGTGCCGAGATCCGGTCGACAGACAAACAGGGTCTGGATCTGGAGCAGATTGATCAGATCAGCAATCAGGAAACCACCGGCGATCGGAGTCATTAATCCACCGGCACCTTCAACAATCACAAAATCATGGCTGGCACAGAGGGTGTCGAATGCATCCTTGATCACGGACGGAACAATTTTGACCCCTTCATGACTCGCAGCAACCGCCGGGGCG
Organism: Desulfuromonadales bacterium; assembly: GCA_014859615.1. Taxonomy (GTDB): domain Bacteria; phylum Desulfobacterota; class Desulfuromonadia; order Desulfuromonadales; family UBA2294; genus Kmv16. The sequence continues at coordinate 2,127 of JACUTX010000180.1, forward strand.
ACGGGATTTTTCAGCCTGTACGGAGAAACCAGCTCAGCCGGTTGATCATTGACCGCAGCCCAACAGAGCAGATTTGCATCGGCACCGAGCTGCACAACATCAATCACGCCGCTTTCGACCGGCTTCATGACCCCGACACGAACGCCCTTGCGGGTCAAGAGACGAGCGAGGGCCGCGGCAATGAAAGTTTTTCCGACTCCGGTGTCGGTGCCGGATATAAACAGGGCATTGCAAAGATCAGCAGGCTTCAATCTGCACCTCTGCATCCTTGAGCATCTGTAGATCGATCAGCTCATCTCGTCCGCTGGTAGTCAGGTAGTTACCGATCATCATGCCGTCGGCACCGGCCATGAAAATCCATGATTGAAACTCTCTGAGGTTGGTTTCACGACCACCGCAGACAGTGATGTGCTTCGCGGGGAGAATGTAACGCATCATCGCCACAATTCTCAGGCAATCCATCGGCGTGAGATCTGACTGACCTTCCAGTCTCGTCCCTTGCACTGGATTGAGAAAGTTGATCGGGATCGAGTCAACATCGAGTTCACGCAGCGTCTCAGCCAGTTCGATCCGTTGTTCGAAAGATTCACCGAGGCCGAAGATGCCGCCGCAGCAGACGCGCATGCCCGCCGCTTTGGCAACCCGAACGGTCTCAACATCTTCATCGTAATCATGTGTCGTGCAGATTTCGGGGAAGAATGACCGTGCCGTCTCGAGATTGTGATGGTAAGTATTGCAGCCAGCCTTTGCCAACACTTCTGCTGTCTCTTGATCGAGTATGCCGAGTGAAGCCGAAGGCTTTATGCTTGTCGTCGATCGTATCTCGGCCAAAGCCTCAAGAATCGTATCGAGTTCTGACCCTTTCGCGATGCGGGTGCCGCTGGTGACAATCCCGAAACAGTGCCCGCTCCCGGCGTCGGCCTGTCTGGCACCTGCAACAATCTCATCTTTGGATTTAAGCGGATAGACCGGTGTATTGGTATCGGCATGAGCCGATTGAGCGCAAAAAGCGCAATTTTCGGCACATCGACCCGATTTGGCATTAATAATTGAACAAAGACCGATGTTGTTTTGGCGGAATTGTTCCCGGAGTTTATGTGCACCGGCAAACAGGTAGCTGAGTTCGGAGCCTGTCGATTGCAGAATTTTTTGAGCTTCATTGTTACTGATTTGATATCCGGTCATTACGCGCTCGACCAGTGCTTCTGTCCAGTGACTCATTTCAGATGCTCCTTAGTGAATTTTTTTGTGATTATAATGTTTTTAAGAGAACTGTCAACCATTGGATCGTTAGAGGTTGACAATCCCTTTGTAGAGCATATAAACAACCACTTAATGAAATATATTCCCTTTATGGATATTGACAAAACAGAAGGTACAGTGATAAAAAGGTGTTTCATTTACAATAATGGTGGGGTCTATGGTAAAGAAAATTGTTGGAAAAAAAATTAAGTCGATACGCCTTAAAAATGACATGACAATTCAGGAATTAGCGGTATCTTCACGGGTTTCCTCAAACATGATTTCGAGAATCGAACGCGGTTTGACTATTCCGTCTGTTGAGATTCTTATGAAGCTTGCCAACACCTTCGGCATGAGCATTAATTTTTTTGTGGAAGATGCGGCGACAGGCTCGACCGTCGTGATGACCAAACAGGGGAAGGGGGAGCCGATCTTCTTTTTTGAGGATAAACATCAAATTATCAGCCTGTCGCATGGTCTGCGCGATCCAAGCTTTGCCGTTTTCTACGATACAATCGAAAAGGATTGCAGCAGTGGCGAAGGGGGGATGGTGCATACCGGTGAAGAGTTTGCATTGGTCGTCTCCGGGCGGATGTTGTTTAATGTCGAAAATCATGAATATATTCTCGAAGAGGGTGATTCCCTGACCTTTAAATCTTCTCTTCCACACCGCTGGCAAAACCTTAACGATGGTCAATCCGTCATTATGTGGGTTGTTGCTCCGGCTCCGAATGTCGTCCAGTAACCATCAGGTGATATCGATGCAAGTAAAAAAAATTATTGGTAAAAAGCTAAAAGATATCCGTCTTAATTCTGATATGACGATTTACGATCTGGCACAAAAATCGGGCGTCTCTTCGAATATGGTTTCACGCATTGAACGTGGACTTACGATCCCGTCGGTTGAGATTCTCATGAAAATTGCTCTTGTTTTCGATAAAAGCATTAATTATTTTGTCGAAGAGGTCAAGACGACACATGAAATCGTATTTTCGTCACCCGGAACCAGGGCTAAAACCGTTTATGACGATTTTGACAACATGCATACGGAATCGTTCACATCCGGTCTGCGTGACCCCCAGTTTACGGCTTTTTTTTGCACCGTAAAAAAAGGTGGGACAAGCGGTACCGTCAATATGTACCACCCTGGCGATGAGCTTATGTATGTTCTTTCGGGGACGATTCGCATCGAAATTGCTAATGAGACACATATTTTGAAATCTGGCGATAGTCTTTCGTTTAAATCGCATCTTCCACACCGTTGGGATAATATTGGTGACGAAGATGCCAAGGTGATCTGGACGCTCTCTCCTTTTACTATTATTTAAATTGATAAAATGCCGGGTTGACAGTCTCTGATTAAGAAGTATATTTGCCTTACCCGTTCAACTGCAGAGATCCGCAGCTTAATTCAGGAGGATATGATGAATAAATCTGAATTAGTCGAAGCCTTGGCAAGTAGCCGGGATTTGACCTATAAAAAATCCGAAGAAATTGTCAACATCATCTTTGAAACCATGGCGGACACCCTAGCTCATGGGGGGCGCATAGAGATTCGCGGTTTTGGCAGCTTTGTCGTCAAGGATTACAAGTCCTACATGGGACGGAATCCAAAAACCGGTGAGATAATACACGTAAAACCTAAAAAACTCCCCTTCTTCAAAGTCGGCAAACAGCTGCGTGAACTGGTCGACAACTGATTGAGTCGATTTATTACGTTTTTTGCCGGTCACACTCCTGTATTATACCGTTGTTTTTACGTGAATCTTTACGACGGGTCATCGTTGCCGTACAAAGAGGGTTTTCTGAAAGCGTCGTTATTCCTCGATTCTCCCCGCCACGTTCATCAATCTATCTTATCTGTTTGAATCTCACTTTTTTGGCATGTTACTTGTTTGCTG
>JACUTX010000181.1 GCA_014859615.1 Desulfuromonadales bacterium
TCATGTCTCTCCCCGATCATTATGCTTCACCTCTGCATCTCCCATTTAATAGCACCTGTCTTGAGCAGCAGCTGCTGCTCGAAGCGCCCGATCAGGATCCCGGGGGTGACGGGTGGTGGCTTCTGCTCCGGGGGAACGCCCTCCTTGTCACAGAGGGTAAACACGGATTTTCGCTACCACGACAGACCTCGCCCCCCATTTCAGTTGTCGGCCAACCTCTCTATATCGGCAGATGGCAAGGGCGTCCCTGTCGTCTCGCTCAGGTCGAACAAGAGACTGCACTTGCCGATGGGCTGACGGCTCATGATCTGCTCGTCGCAGATCCAGAGCTCTCGATCGACCTCTTCTCTCTCGGTGGTTTGGGCCGGAACCTGCTGCACTGGGAAGGGAACAGCCGTTACTGCTCGAAGTGCGGTGCGGCCATGCAGCGACTTGCCGGGGAGTGGGGGAAACTCTGCTCAGCCTGCGGCTCGCATCATTTTCCGCATATTCATCCCTGTGTGATTGTCATTGTTCGTCGACCGGGGGAAATCCTGATGACGCGCAAAACCGAATGGCCGCAAGGACGTTACAGTCTGGTCGCCGGGTTTCTCGAGTTCGGGGAGTGTCTGGAAGAGGCGGTTGCCCGTGAGGTGAAAGAAGAGACCGGGATCGAGGTCTGCAATATCCGCTATATCGGCAGTCAGGGGTGGCCCTTCCCGAGCCAGATGATGGCCGGGTTCGTGGCTGACTATGCCGGTGGCGAACTGCAGGTGGAAGAGAAGGAGCTGGAGGATGCCGGCTGGTTTTGCGTCGACGATCTGCCGCTCTTGCCGCCGAAGCGCAGTATTGCCCGTTATCTCATCGACACCTATGCCCGGATTTGAATATGGATCACGACCCGCTGATTAAACGCTTTTTTATCGTATCCCGCCGTGAGATCGGTTACCTGCGCTTCACTTTCGAAGGGTATGATGGCCTGGTTTTCATGCGGACGCTGCGGGCGTCAGACGGTCTGATCGAAATCGCCTACCCGTCACGACGTCAGGCCGATGCCGAGAGTCTGCTGACCGCGCTCGATCTGGAGATTGGGCTGACTTTGGCCGAGCACCCTCCGGCAGACGAATATGATCTCATCTGATTTTTTCCCTCTCTGCGTGCTCCGCGAGAGACACCTGGCCTTTGCACTGTCATCCCCGAAAGTTCTTTATCAAAGGATCCAGTCTTTGGACCTTTAAAACATGGATTCCCGATCAAAATCGCCTCGGGAATGACAGAAACAGTCGTTTCTCTTCGCGTTCTTCGCGGCTTTGCGTGAGATAAGCCTTTAAACCGTCTCTCGCCCGTTCGCTTTGCTCACTCGTGAACGCTTCAGGTCACAGAGGAAACCCTAAAGGCCTGTTTTGGGTTGAACCAAAAAAGGACTCATGCCTTTGCCTTTCTCTGCGTGCTTTGCGTAACGAAGTTCTGTTCGGTTCAAAAACTCCACTGAATTCTGCCAAAAAGCCGGTCAACCGGATCGGTCCCGAACAGGCTCCCGGATCTGCCGTCGAAATGCTGCCAGACCAGCAGCAGTCCCCAATTATCCGCCAGCGAGACGGCGTTGCTGACGAGCAGATACCAGGAACCATCAGAGTAGAGACTGCCGCCGAGAGTCTGGCGGCTCAGTGCTGAAAGGTCAAAGGCTGCCTCGGCGTAACCGGTCCAGCGGGAAAAACTCAGGGAGCGGGTGGTGAGGGGGAGCTGGAGGTAACTCAGGGCGTTGACCGGGTTTTCCGGCCTGCTGATATAGAGAATGGCTCCTTTTAGCAGACTGTTGCGCTTCCCAGGCAGGGTGTGGTCGGCTTCAATGGCAGCGACCAGTGAGCGCTCTTGCAGTCTCCCCAGCCAATCGGCATGCTGCGGGAGGAAGTAGCTGATTTCACCACGCAGACCGGCGCCGACGATATTGCCGGCGAAGCCGCCACCGGCGACCAGATCGTTGCGATTCTTCCCCGCCAGCAGCTGAAAATCGTACCCGGAACGGTTGAACTGATAGCGGCAGGCGAGGGTGCTCTTCTCCCAATTGTCAGCAAACGCCCAGACCGATTCGATCAATGATGCAAAACCGAGGGTCTTGCCGAGAAGCAGGGCGTCGGTTCCCGGCTGTTCTGTGTAATCGATATCGTAGACCGAGTCGCTGTTAAACAGATCATTCGGATTCCAGAGGGTGGCGATCCCCCAGGCGATCCGGTGCCGACCGAAGCGGATTTTGTAGTCGTCCGGCTGCCAGTCGAAGTAGATCCGGTCAAGACTGCTGTTCCCCAAAAGCCTGTCACCCTGCAGCCAGTTCCAGGAGAGATCGAGATAGCCGGGGTCAAAGCCGATCTGTCTGTCGTAGCCGGGGAGCCGGCTGCTGTCGCCGTAAAAAAGACGATTGCGCATCGAGGCGGCAAAACTGAAGTCGTTTAAAAAGCGGTATTCAAAGTTGAAACGTTGATGAAGAAGATGATCGTAGCGGTTGTCGCCACTCTTTGGGATGCTGACCGAAGGGAGGTATTTTACGTAGCCGCTGAAGGTGACGGGACTCTGCGGCGTGATCCCGGGGATCTGTGCGGCAACGCTTGCGCAGATAAAGAGCAGAGGGAGCAGAACCGCTGTCATCCGCGCAAAGGTCACGTTGTCCGATCCTCTCTGACCTGACCATCCTCAAAAACAATCACCCGTCTGGCCCGTTCGATCACCCGCGGGTCGTGGGTTGAGAAGATAAAAGTGACCCCTTCTTTTTCATTCAGACGCTGCATGATATCGAGCAGGTCGCGGGTGGTCTGCGCATCGAGATTGGCGGTCGGTTCGTCGGCGAGGATAAATTTTGGTTTCGGCGCCAGCGCCCGGGCGACGGCGATTCTCTGCTGCTGTCCGCCGGAGAGTTTCCCCGGCACGATATTCAGCTGATCGCCGAGGCCGACCTCCTGCAAAAGTTCGCGCGCGCGGGTCTCACAGTCGCTCTGGCTGCGCCCCTGCAACTGCATGACAAATTCGACGTTCTCTTTGGCGGTGAGGACCGGCAAAAGGCTGAAATCCTGAAAGATAAAGCCGATGTTGTCACGGCGAAAGGCGATTAACTCCTTATCGGTGAGAGCGGTCATATCGGTACGATCGATCACGACCTGACCGTTGTCCGGCCGATCGATCCCGCCGACCATATTCAGCAGAGTGGTCTTTCCTGACCCCGATGGACCCATGACGGCGACAAATTCGCCCTGCTCAATATTCAGGTCGACATCGTCGACCGCAACCACGGGAAAGGTGGTCTCTCGATTATAGATTCTGGTCAGGTGTTTGAGTTGAATGCTCATATTAATGTCTTTCTGCCAGCGCCTCACTCGGGCGTTTCTTGAGAATCTGTCGAGCGGGGTAGAGGGCGGCAACAAGGCTGGTGAACAGCACCATGCCGAACATCAGAAGATAGAACGATCCCTTCACACTCGGATAGAGGACCGCATCGACTCCGTAGGCTCCAAGCCCTTCGGCCACCGCTCCGAACGGCAGTCCAAACTGGTCGGTGATCGCCAGCATCAGCCGTCCGGCGGCGAGGCCGAGCAGTCCGCCGACCGCTCCGAGCAGCACCGATTCCATAATAATCAGCAGCAGCACCCTGGCATGGGTCATGCCGATCGCCATGAGAACGCCAAATTCGCGGGTGCGCTCGAAGACAGACATCATCATGATGTTGATGATGCCGAAGCCGAGCGCGGCGATAAAGACCCCGGCAACGATGGCGTTGGCGATATCCATACTGCCGGTCATCGCTGCCAGTACCGGTTGCACTTCTCCCCAGTTTTGCACGACTCCCTGTTCTTCGACCAGAGTCGTGATCTTCTCCTGCAGCTCTGTCAGTTGCTGATCGTCAGCGATACGAATGGCGATCTCGTGTGCCTGATCGAGGCCGCTGAAGCGGGCGAGATCGCTACGCCGGACAAAAATATTGCTGTCGTCAAAAGCGCTCGCCGGGGTTTTGAACAGGCCGACGATCCGAAAGGCCGCGCCGGTGACATCTCCATCGATGTTGGTAAAGGTCAGCACGACCTTGGAGCCGAGGCGCAGATTGAGTTTGTCAGCATTGCGGCGACTGACCAGGATCGGGTTGCGGCCGGTTTCGGTCAGCATCTTTCCGGCGACAAGACTCTGCTGCAGATCGGTGACCCGGATTTCATCCTGCGGTCTGATCCCATTGATCCGGACGCCGCGACTGCTGGCGGCCGAGGCGAGCATACCATCGACCACCTGTCGTGCGGTCACCGCTTCAACGCCGCTCTGTTGGCGGATCGATGCTGCCAGGTTCTCGGCTTCGGGAATCCAGGCCGAGAGCTCTTCGTTCAAAAGGAATTTGTGATTGTGTATCTGCAGATGAGCGGTCTGATAGCGGATGGCATTGTCGACCATATTTTCGGTCATCGCCTGGACAAATCCGACCATCAAAAGAGCGCCGAGCAGGCCGAAAATCATCGCCGCGATCATGATGCCGCTGCGCAGCTTGTTGCGCCAGACATTTCGCCAGGCCAGAGTCATCAGCATCGCCTCACCGTGTTATCCTTTCATCGCTTCCATGATGCGCAACCGGCCGATGCGCAGCAGCGGATAGACGGAGCAGATCGCCAGCAGGCCAAGGACGATGCCGATCTGGTCGACAAACAGTTCCGGGGCGAGCGAGAAGGGGATAATCGGTTCGAACCCCATCTCTTCCATGGTCACAGCCAGTTCGCCGCTGAGCGGGATCGGATGGGTGTAAAACCAGACCAGAATCGGCGTGGTGACCACCAGCCCCATAACCACCCCGGTGAGAGCGAGAAAAAACGATTCGAGCAGGGAGATAAATTGCAGCCTGACGCGCGACATGCCGGTGGCGAGCATCACTGCAAATTCGCGCTGGCGTTCCAGGGTCATCATCACGACGGTGGCAAACAGCCCGAAACCGACCACGCCGTACAGAACCAGAATCATAAACTGCCCACTGACCCGATCAAGGCTGATCTGTTGCGCCAGTTCCGGTGAAATGTCGGCCCAGTTGCGGACCCTGATCTCTTGCCCCATCACCTGCCGGGCATCTGCTTCCAGTTCGGGAATCGTGTGAACATCCTCTCCATGCAGAACCCAGGCTGTGACCTGATTTCCGGTCACATAGAGATCCTGTGCGACCTTGAGCGGCAGACAAACAATGCGTGCGTCAATCTGTTTATTGGGGAAT
>JACUTX010000182.1 GCA_014859615.1 Desulfuromonadales bacterium
CTTGTATCGGGGATCCAGCCTTTATCGTCAATCAGAATCTGGATTCCCGATTAAAATCGTCTCGGGAATGACAGAGTGGGATCGTCTCGGGAATGACAGAGTGGGATCGTCTCGGGAATGACAGAGTGGGATCGTCTCGGGAACGACAGAGGCGAACCGTTTCGTTTTTAGGTTAACTTAGCTCTTCTTAGCGGCTTGTCATCCCCGAAAGCTTGTATCGGGGATCCAGCCTTTATCGTCAATCAGAATCTGGATTCCCGATTAAACCCTCGGGAATGACAATCTTTTTATAATGTTGTGAACAAGCACGATTAAATCAAAATCAAGGTCTGCAGCTCGGCGGCAGAAAGCTTTTCTCTATATCCCGAGATACGCTTTTTTCACCGCTTCATTATCGAGCAGGTTAGCGGCGGTGTCGCTTAAGGTGATCCGGCCATTCTCCATTACGTAGCCACGATGAGCGAGCTTAAGGGCCTGATTGGCGTTCTGTTCGACCAGAAAGATGGTGGTATTATTCTCGTGATTGATCTTGCGGATCATATCGAAGATCTGCTTGATGATGATCGGCGCAAGGCCCAGTGACGGTTCGTCGAGCAGCAACAGGCGGGGGCGGGCCATCAGCGCCCGGGAGATGGCGAGCATCTGCTGTTCTCCGCCGGAGAGGGTGCCGCCGAGCTGGGCACGCCGCTGGGCCAGGATCGGAAAGAGATCCATCACCATATTCAGATCCTGCTGAATGATCAGCTTGTTCGTGCGCAAAAACGCACCCATCTGCAGATTCTCCAGAACGGTCATATTGGCAAAGATTCGCCGCCCTTCCGGAACCTGAATCAGACCGAGAGCGACAATCTGATCGGCACTTAGCCCAGAAATCGACTCCCCCTGAAACAGAATCGTACCGCTGCGCGGGGGGACAACGCCGCACAGAGACATCAAAGTGGTTGTTTTACCGGCACCATTGGCACCGATCAGGGTGACGATCTCCCCTTCTTCAATCTCCAGGGAGACCTTTTTTAACGCCTGAATATTACCATAGCAGGTGCTGATATTCTGAACCTTAAGCATCGCTCTCCTCTCCGAGATAAGCCTCAATCACTTTCGGATTGGCGCGAATCTGCTGTGGTGTGCCGTGAGCGATTTTCTTGCCGTATTCCATCACATAAATCCGGTCGGAGATATTCATCACCAGCTTCATATCGTGTTCGATCAGTAAAATGGCGATTTCTCCTGCATTGCGAATCTGCATGATCAGGCTATCGAGCTCGCGGGTCTCCTGCGGATTCATCCCGGCAGCCGGTTCATCGAGGAGGAGCAAAAACGGCTCGGTCGCCATCGCCCGGGCGATCTCCAGTCGGCGCTGCCCGCCGTAAGAAAGATTTTTGGCAAACGCATCGGCAAACGGCAACAGGCCGACTTGATCGAGCAGATCATAACTTCTGTCAATCGTCTCTCTCTCCTGGGCCCGGCTGCGCGCTGTGCGCAGAACGGCTCCGATGATCGATGTGCTGGTACGACAGTGCCGGCCGATCATGACATTTTCGAGCACGGTCATGTTTTGAAACAGCCGGATGTTCTGAAAGGTGCGCGCCATCCCCAGAGTTGTGACCCGGTTCGGTTTAAGTCCGTTGATGCGCCGGCTCTTCTCTCCGGGCGGATTCAGAATAATATCACCCCGGGTCGGGGTATAGATACCGGTGACGCAGTTGAAAAAGGTGGTTTTCCCGGCGCCGTTCGGCCCGATCAGGGCGACGATCTCCCCTTTGCTCACGTCGAGGGTGATACTGTCGACCGCCCGCAAGCCGCCAAAATCCATGGTCAGTTCGCGAACCTCAAGTAATTTTTCAGCCTGATCAGTCACGGTTCACCTCCGGAGCCGAACGTCTGGGACCGTAGGTTTTTCGAACATTGCTGATCAGCCCCTGGGGCCGGAAAATCATCATCAGCACCATGACCGCGCCGAAAATCAGCATCCGGTAGTCGGCAAAGGCACGCAGGTACTCCGGCAGCAGAATCAGGACCAGCGCGGCAATAATGACACCGACAATCGACCCCATGCCGCCGAGAACAACGATGGAGAGCACAATGGCCGATTCCATGAAGGTGAAGCTGTTCGGATTGATATAGGTGTTACGGGCGGCAAAAATAACTCCGACCAACCCCGCCCAGAAAGCGCCGAAAGCATAGGCCGAAAGTTTGGTTCGCGCCATATCGACCCCCATGGCGACGCAGGCGATTTCATCCTCGCGCAGCGCCATCCAGGCCCGGCCGATGCGTGAATCCTTGATCCGGTTCGTGACGAAAATTGTAAAGAGGACCAAAACGATCATCAGATAGTAGGTGTAAATGGTCGTTGTGGCGATATCCATCTGCAGACCGAACAGACCGGGTCGACCGATGTTGGCAATCCCTTTTGCGCCGTTGGTGACCTCTTCCCAGTTTTCGAGAACAATTTTGGCGATCAGGCCGAAACCTAGGGTGACGATGGCGAGATAATCACCGCGCAGACGCAGAATCGGAAAACCGAGCAGAATCCCGAACAGGGCGCCGACCAGACCGCCGATCGGCAGAGCTGTCCAGAAGCCGACGTCGTAGTAAAAGCTGAGCAGTCCGTAACTGTAGGCTCCCACGGCGAAGAAAGCGACGTAGCCGAGATCGAGGAGTCCGGCCAGACCGACGGTGATATTCAGTCCCAGGCCGAGGACGACAAAGATCAGCGCCAGAAGCATTATGCTGACCTGGTAAGAATCGAAGACGAAAGGGAAAAGCAGGATGACGGCGGTCAGAACGGCCAGAAGTGGCCGATAAATTTTACGATCGTTTAAGATCCGCTCGCCAAGCGTCAATTTCGGGGTGTCGGCATGCGCACTCTCGCCCGACGCTCCGCCCCGATGGCGGCGCTCCATCGCCCAGCGCCAGAGCGCCGAGAGGAAAAATGCACCGATAGCGACCCAGAGAAGATTCAGCCAGCGCCACTCGACACTATTTTTGAGGGTGTTGACCTTGACCACCATAAAGGGGAAGGAGAGAAAAACAAACCAGACGGTGGCGACCAGTGAACTCTTGAGATAAGAGAGCATCAGATTCAGACCTTCGGCTTGATCGCCTTGCCGAGCAGACCGGAAGGGCGAAGAATAAGAATCAGAACCAGAACCCCGAAGGCGAAGACATCTTCGTATGCACTGGAGATATATCCGGCGGCGAGCGATTCGGCCAGACCGAGGACGAGTCCGCCGAGAACGGCACCGGGGATATTGCCGATACCGCCAAGGACTGCCGCCGTAAACGCTTTTACGCCAGCCATAAAACCGATATAAAAATTGATCTGGCCGATATAGGAGCCGACGAGGATGCCGCCGATGGCGGCAAGAATTGAGCCGATAATAAAGGTGACGGAGATCACCCGGTCGACATCGATTCCGACCAGGCGCGCCATGATCATATCCTGCTGCGTCGCCCGCATCGCCTTGCCGATTTTGGCGTATTTGATGAGCAGAGTCAGAGCGATCATGCTCAGTGCGCTGGTGATCAGAATCACCAGTTCGGCCGAACCGACGACATGAGCGTACGGTTGCAGCAGTGCAATCTCCGGAATCAGCTGGGGAAAGCGCAGAAAATCGGGAGTCTGTGCCAGCAGAACATAATTCTGTAAAAAGAGCGACATGCCGATGGCGCTGATCAGAGGGGAGAGCCGCGGTGCAGAGCGCAAGGGGCGATATGCGATCCGTTCCAGAGTGTACCCGTAGGCGGCAGCGTAGATAATTGCGATCAGACCCGCCAGGACCAGAATCGAGACGCCGGAAAAGCCGTAGATGGTGAGAACGCCCGAAACAATCAGAGCGACAAACGCACCGATCATATAGATTTCGCCATGGGCAAAATTGATCAGCTGAATAATGCCGTAGACCATGGTGTAGCCGAGAGCAATCAAGGCATAGATGCTGCCGCGCGTCAATCCGCTTACGAAATAACCGAGAAAATTTTCGTATTCCATATCCGTCGCTTACCTTATGCTGTCGCTCATGGCCGATCTATTCAAATTTTGTAATCGATCTGACTCTTTTTGCTCAACAACAAACAGCCTGTCTCTTGCGGGGAGTTGCCTGGCAACGTTAAACAGGGGTTAACACTGCAGCACCAGACAAAACGTCGCTGCCAGAGCAAAGTGTTATTTCACTTCGACAAATTCGCCGTTAACCACCTGATAGACCGAGAAACCGACCCCCTGGGCATCCCCTTTACTGTCGAACTTGATGTTGCCGACGGTCGTTTCGACATAGTTCTGCTTGAGGGCGCTCGAAATTGCGGCATAATCGACACTGCTGGCCGACGCGATTGCATTCAGAGCCGCCTGCATCGCTGCATACCCCTGATCAAAAAAGGTCCCCGGCTCCTTGCCGTACTTCTCTATGTAAGCAGCCCGGGCCTGCTGATTTGCGGCAAACTGGGAGACATCCTTTGGCCCGGTCGCATAAACCCCTTCTGCATCCGGCCCGGCAATTTCGAGAAAACCGATCCCCTTAACACCGTCGGGACCGATAAAGGGGAGATCGAGATTCTTCTTCTTGATCAGTCCGATCAATTTCGAAGCCTCGGGGTGGTATCCGCCAAAAATCAACGCTTCGGCGCCGGAGCTCTGAATTTTCTGGATAACGGCTGAGTAGTCCATCGCCCCCGGAGTGACCCCTTCATAAATGACGATCTCAGCCCCCTTCGACTCTTCGAGTGCCAATTTCGAGAAATCGGCAAACCCTTTGCCGTAATCCCCTTTGTCATGCAGGATGGCGATTTTTTTGGCCCCGAGTTTTTCGGTGGCAAAATTTGCGGCGAGCTTCCCCTGCAGATCGTCAGGTGCGATGGTGCGGTAGAAGTTGGGGTAATCGCCGCTGTAGGTGAGTGAGGGATTAGTCGCCGAAGGGGAGATCACCACGATCCCGGCCTCTTTGTAGAGACCGAGGGCGGCTTTGGTGGCGCCCGAACAGACGTGACCGATCACGACGCTGACCTTCTGTGTGACCAGCCTGGTCGCCACATTGGTTGCGATCTCCGGTTTGCATTGATCGTCCATGACCACGAGCTCGATCTGACTTTCGAGCAGACCACCGGCGGCGTTCATTTCGGCCGTCAGCATCTCGACGGCATCTCTGGTCGGGATGCCGTATGCGGCGAGGTCGCCACTGTGCGGGCCGGCGACGCCGATTTT
>JACUTX010000183.1 GCA_014859615.1 Desulfuromonadales bacterium
CGTAATGTTATGATCTATTTTTCGCGCGAGGAACAGACAAGGATTTTGGCCCGTTTTGCCCGATCGTTGCGGCCAGACGGTTTTCTGGTTCTCGGTCGTGCTGAAACAATGACCACTGATGCCCGTCCTCTTTTCCAAACAGAATATCCGGCTGAACGAATTTATCGTTGTGTCGATGGTGGCGGCTGTTAATGAACAGAGCAAAACCCCGGTCGATTAAAATAACAGAAGGAGTGGAAGAATGCGCGTAGGAATCTCTCACAAGTTCATCATGGGCTTCATTATTGTTGTCGCCTCGATAGTCGGTTTCAATATGCTCGTACCGCTTCTTGGCCTTGAGGAGTACTGGTGGCATCAGGTCTTTTCCGTGGCGGGCGCCCTGCTGGTCGGGCTAATCCTCGGCACCTTGTTCTCCCGCTTGTTCACCAGTAATATTCGCATTCTGCGCGAAGCGGCGGAGCGGATCAGCTCTGGCGACCTCTCCAGGTCGCTGCATCTACCCGACACCATGTTTCCGGATGAAACCTACGATCTTGCTCTCTCTTTGAACAACGTCAACGACAATCTCAAAAGCCTGGTTGGCGCGGTCCGGTCCTCTTCCGGTCAGGTCGCAATCGCCGCGCAAGGTCTATCGGCGACAGCGCAGGAGATGACAGCTTCGAGTCATGAGCTCTCCAATACCGTCGAGCAGATCAGCCGGGGGGCTGAATCTCAGGCTGAAACGGTCGAGACGACCTCGCGCCTGATCAAAGATATGGCCTTGAATACCGAGCTGGTCGTCGCAGCCGCCGGCAAGGTTCTGGAGGCGGTCGATCTGACCGTCTCGACGGCACAGCAAGGGGGAGAGACGGCACGTCGCACGATGGAGGGGATGAAGCAGATTTTGCTCAATATTGAGCAGAGTGGCGAGCAGGTTGTCTCTTTCGGGGGGGAATTGCAAAAAGTCGGAAAGATTGTCGAGGTGATCAATGCTGTGGCGCAAAAGACCAATCTTCTGGCGTTAAACGCCACGATTGAAGCGGCCCGCGCTGGTGAATATGGCCGTGGTTTTGCCGTGGTTGCGGAAGAGATTCGTAAACTCGCTGATTCGACGGCTGAGTCGGCCGGTGAAATCACTCAGCTGATCGGGAAAGTCCAGACCAACGGGTTGAGCGTTGAGAAATCTTTACGCGCCAGTATCGAAGAGATGGATGAAGGGGAAAAAGCGATCGATCTGACCAGTACGGCCTTCAGCGCCATTATCGATACAGCGGTGAATGCGCAAAGGAGGGCTTTTTCTATCACTGAGCTGTCGAACAAGCAGCTTGAAGGGGCTAAATATCTGGTTGGTGCCATTGATGAAATTTCTCAGGTGGTCTCGGATAATGCCGCCGCGACGCAAGAGGGGTCGGCTGCGACCGAGCAGCAGTCTGCCTCGATGGAGGAGATGGCGCACGCGGCGCAGGATCTGACCCGTTATGCCGAAAGCCTGATTGACAAGGTCAAGCTCTTCCAGCTGGAAAATAGTCTCTCTGCGGATTAAACATGAAACAGGTTCTGATTTTTCGACTCGGCAGTGAATGGTTCGGTCTTCAGATCTCCTGCATTCAGGAGATTTCAGAAATGCCACAACTCGACTATATCCCCAGAGCCCCCGTCTGGTTGATGGGGGCGATGAACTTTCATGGCAATATCATGCCGGTTCTCGATCTCGGGGCCTATCTTGGCATCGAAAGCCTGATGACGGTCACCAAGGTCGTTGTCATGCCCCCCGGCCAGGAAGGGATCGCCCTCGGGGTGACGGATGTCTTTCGTATCGTCCATTATGATCCAGACGATTGTCTACCGTGTCGTCACGATACAAAGCAGAAGAAGTTTATTCAGCATCTTTACGATTATGAAGGTCTGGTGGTGAATATGTTTGACATTTCAACCCTGATTGAAGAGCTGAAGACGATTTAACAGAAGCACAGACCGGAGGAGATTATGGGAGTACGGGTACTGATTGTTGACGATGCCCTGTTTATGCGCAGTATGCTGAAAGATATTTTCATCAAGGCGGGCCATACGGTTGTTGGTGAGGCAGCCAATGGTGACGAGGCGATTGCAAAATACAGAGAGCTCAAGCCTGATCTGGTGACGATGGATATTGTCATGCCGCAAAAGAGCGGGATTGAAGCGTTGCAGGAGATTCGCAAAGAAGATCCGGCGGCTAAAATTGTCATGTGCAGCGCCCTTGGGCAGGATTCTCTGGTGGTTGAAGCGGTCCAATCCGGCGCCAAGGATTTTATTGTCAAGCCGTTCAAGGAAGAGCGTGTCCTTGATGTCGTTCGCCGGGTTTTTTCTATCTGAATCAAAACTTTAGGAAACAACTTTTTTGGGGTCCACGATGGACATGTCCAAATATCACGATCTGTTCCTGACTGAAACCGGGG
The DNA here is from genome assembly GCA_014859615.1 of Desulfuromonadales bacterium. Lineage (GTDB taxonomy): Bacteria > Desulfobacterota > Desulfuromonadia > Desulfuromonadales > UBA2294 > Kmv16. Next base: position 2,415 of record JACUTX010000183.1, read on the forward strand.
AACATCTGCGGCGAATGAGTCGTTTGACTCTGGCCCTGGAGAAGGAGCCTGCCGATCGAAACGGGATTGATGCACTGTTTCGTGAGGCGCATTCGATCAAGGGGATGGCTGCTTCCATGGGGTTCGATGCGACGGCCCGGCTGGCCCACCATCTCGAAGATCTGCTGGCCGGTTTTCGTGATGCCGGAACTGTCCCGGCGCAGGGGGTAGATCTCCTCTTGTCCGGTGTCGATCTCCTCGAAGGGTTATTGGCCGACATCACCGCCGGCGTTGCAGAACGTGATGTTTCCATATTGATCGCCGCTCCGATTGAAGCAGCGGTCGCAGTGGCGGTGAGTGTCGAAGAAGATAGATCCGACAGCCCGATTGAACCTGTTACGGAACTGTTGCAACGTGTTCAGGTGGTGATCGATCTGACCGCCGATGCGCTGGCTCCGTCTGCCCGGGCCCTGCTGATTCTGAACGCTTTAGGCAGCGCCGGGCAGGTCGAAGCATGCAAGCCGACAATTGCTGAAATACAGCAGGGTTTTCCGGTACGGCAGCTTAGTGTCTGGCTGAAGAGTCATTGCAGTGAGGAAGAGATCTCCCGGACCCTGCACGGCATGGCGGATATCAAGCAGGTCTCTTTTCAATTGGATCGACGCAAGAGTTCTTTAAGGGACGACGATTCGCGTACGGTTCGGGTGCGTACCGCGTTGTTCGATCAGTTTATCAATCTGACCGGAGAGTTGATTACCAATCGCTACATGTTACAGTCGGCAGCCCGTGCTGGCGACTGGCAGGAGATTAAAGAGGGGTTGAGTCTTTTGACCCGTCTGGTCGGTGATCTTCATCATCATGTTCTTCAGGTTCGGATGACACCGCTGGAGAGCATTACGGCAAATTTGCCGCGACTGGTCCGTGATCACTGTCGCAAAACCGGCAAAACCGTAAACCTTGAGATCAGTGGCGAAGGGTTGGAACTCGACCGGACGATCCTTGAAGCGCTGTCCGACCCTCTTGTTCACATGGTTCGCAATGCGGTTGATCACGCTATAGAAAAGCAGGGGACGATTTCGATCAAAGCCTGGCGGGAAAAAGATATGGCGATGATCGAGATCGCCGATGATGGGCGGGGGATCGATCCGGAGATGATCCGGGGGAAGCTTGTTGAACGAGGTCTGTTGAAAGAGAGTCAGGCCGCAGAACTGTCTAAGCGCAAACTGTTGCAGTGGATCTGTCACCCCGGCTTTTCAAGCCGCGATACGGTCTCGGAAACATCGGGTCGCGGGGTTGGGATGGATGTGGTCAAGTCTGCCCTTGAGAGTCTCGGCGGGATGCTGGAAATCGACTCGGAAGTTGGTGTCGGGACCCGTTTTCTGTTGAAAGCCCCCCTCATTGTGGCGATCATCAAGATTCTGCTTGTCGAATGTGCCGGCAGGGAGGTTGGACTGCCGATTACAAGAGTTTTGCGGATTCTTGATATTGAGAAAAAAAAGATTCAGCTCTCCGGCGGGGAACCGTTACTGCTCATCGATGATGAACATGTTCCGCTCTATTCACTGAATCACCTGCTCTGGTTGCCCGAGCAGGTTGAGGCGTCTTCGACGGTGCATCTGGTTATATGTGAAAGCCAGGGGAGCAAGATAGGTTTGATGGTCGATCGGCTCTCGGGACAACGTGAAGCTTTTATCAAGGCGCTCCCGTCGCCGTTGAATCGGCTTCAGGGGGTCAGCGGAGCGACGATCAAGGGGGATGGGCGCATCCTGTTTATTGTCGATCCGAACGCTTTGTTCTATGACGAAAAAACTTTTATTGAGCCAGAAATGGAGGCAGGATGACCTTCGCCAAGCTGACGGAAGAACATCTGGACGCCCTGCGTGAAATCAGTAATGTCGGGATGGGGAATGCGGCGACGGCCCTTTCGCAGATGGTCTCCGATACGGTCGATCTGCATGTCCCTTCAGTCACTCTGGCTGATATTACCGATGTCCCGGATCTGATCGGCGGTCCGGAACAGGTGGTGGTCGGTATCACGATGCAGATTCATGGCGATGCCCGTGGCAACATTCTGCTGGTCTTCCCGGAAGCGTCGGCGCATAGCCTTGTCAAGCAGCTGCTCGAACGGGATTTTTGCGCAACGCGATTCGATGAGATGGCAGAATCGACCCTGAAGGAGGTCGGTAATATTCTTGCCTCATCTTATCTCGGAGCGATGGGGCAGCTGTTGAACCTGCTGTTGATCCCGTCGATTCCGGCGTTTGCCCATGACATGGCCGGTGCGGTCATCGATTACCTTCTGATCGAATTGAGTGAGACCGGTGACCAGGCCCTGATGATCGAGACCGAGTTTCATGGCCGTCAGCCGGGGGATGATGTGATCGGCGGACACTTTTTCCTGCTCCCCGACCCGACCTCCTTAAAGGTGCTGATCGATGCGATTGGAGCAGCGCGGTGACGCAAAAGCAACGGGTCGGAATCTCGGAATACAAAACGGCGGTCTCTCCTGGCAGACTGATCACCTATGGGCTCGGTTCATGCCTCGGTATTATTCTGTACGACGTTAAGACTCAGACCGGCGGGATGGCGCACACCCTGTTGCCGCACCCCAGGCCGGAAGTGGAGAGTGAACGCAAAACCAAGTTTGTGTCGACGGCGATTCAGATGATGCTGGCTGATCTGATTGCACAGGGGTGCCGGCCGGAGAATCTGATCGCCAAACTTTTCGGCGGAGCCAATATGTTTGCGGCCCTGCAATCGTCCGG
>JACUTX010000184.1 GCA_014859615.1 Desulfuromonadales bacterium
AGATGAAAAAAAAGAGCGAAGCGATTCAAACCGCTGGCATTCACTGTATTTTAATTTGCTAGCGAGCAATCGATCCTCCTGCGCCTTAAAATTTATCCCCCCGCCCGTTTGACCGTCCAGCCGAGCTTCTGCAACTCCTCCACCAGTTGATCGCGATGCTCTCCCTGGATCTCGATCACCCCATCTTTGAGCGTGCCGCCGCTGCCGCATTTCTGCTTCAGCTGTCTGGCCAGTTCCTTAAGCGCTTCTCCGGCAAGCGGCACGCCGGTGATGAGCGTGACCCCTTTCCCTTTGCGCCCGGCGGTTGAACGGCTGATCCGGACAATGCCGTCACCCGGCTTTGCGTCTTTCACTTTTTTACAGCGGCAATTCTTGATCGCCTGGCTGCACTCCGGGCAGAGGCGACCGAGCTCACTGGAATAGATGAGACGATTGTTTGCCATGAAGCGGGCTCCTATAAGATGCGGACCATGACGGCGCCACAGGCGATGAGCAGCACGCCGGCGATCCGTCCGGGACTGGCGGCGTGCTCCGGGTAACCGAGGTAGCCAAAGTGGTCCAGGTAGAGTGACGTGACCATCTGTCCCGCCAGAATCAGGGCAGTCATGGTGGTGGCGCCGAGCTTCGGCGCGAGAAAAATGGTGGTCGAGACAAAAAATGCGCCGAGGAGACCGCCGATCCAGATCCACCAGGGTGAGCGGCCGATATCGGTAAACGCCGGAATCGAAATGCGCGTCAAGACCACGTAGACGATCAGACCGACGGTGCCGACGAAAAAGGAGACAGTGGCTGCCAGTATCGGTGAACGCGCCCAATTGGCGGTGAGCTGGGCGTTGATCCCGGCCTGGGTCGGGATGGTCAGACCAGCGACCAGGGCGAGCAGGATGAAGAAGAGAGGTGCGTTCATGGATACTCCAAAAAAGAGTTAGCGGAACATCTTGCGAAACAGCCCTTTTTTATCCTGCTCGCGTTTCTCCTGCAGACTGCGCATCCCTTTGCGGGCGACACTGTTGCGAGCATCGATTCGAAGCGCCTTGTTGAATTCAGATTCGGCCAGACTCTCCTGCCCGGCTTCAAACAGTAGCCACCCTTTGAAGCTGTGACCGGCGGCCGTCCGCTCAAAGGTGAGCGATCTGTTGATCATCTGCTTCCCCCGGTCGCGCATGGTGGCGCTGCGCTCGTTGGCCGGATTCTTGTAGATGGCCCAGCCGAGATGGGCCAGGTAATCGCCATTGGCAGGATCGATATTGACCGCATCCTGCAAGGCATTTATGGCATTTTCCCACTCTTCCATCTCGATGAAGACCTTGCCGGATTGCGACTGCACCTGCGCCTGAAACCTGTCATCCCCCTTTTCGCCGAGACCGACTTTGCCGGAACCGAGGAGTTCGTCGTACCGTTCCTTCTTGACCACGTCAGACAGGGTGTTGTAGGCGTTGGTGACGATCGAGAGGATCTCTTCGACCAGGCTCGCTTCTTCACCGGAGAGCTGCATCAACAGCTCGGGGCCAAATTCGTGGGTGTAGGAAAAATATTTCTCTTTCAGCCGGTCGAAGGAGAACTCCCCCTGCCGCAGCTTGAAGACCTCGTAGTAATTTTTGTCTTTGATCTCAGTCAGAGTCTGACGCACTTTTTTGCCGATGGCCAGATCATACCCCGCCTCCTGCTGTGCCGCTGCCTCTGCGCTGCCGGCCAGATCGACCTCTTCCAGCTCCGATTCTTCGACCAGATCGTTAAAGCTCTCCATGCTGTCGGCCGCGCCGATATCGGCAGAGTCGTCTTCGATCATGTTGAACAGGGTGCGCAGCGGTCCTTTGGCGACGGCGTTGCTTGCCGGTTCGGGACAAAGGCTGATCATCTCCAGAGAGAGCAAGGTCTGGAAGAGTGGCAGAAGATCGTCTTTGTCGCCGAGGCAGCTGTGCAACGGGGTCTGGCCATTGATCTGCTGTAAAAAAAACTGCTCTTCTGATTTTAACTGCAGGAAGTTGCTGTGCCGATAAAAGGGTGGAGCCAGAATCGGAAAGTGAGCGGAGTATTGCTGACGCAAGGCACGCAGGCGATCCATGTGCGGATGCATATGGTAGCCGCCGTAAAAGATTCTCGGCACATTGACCGAGATAACCTGCATTTCACCCGGCAGAGAGACCGGGTTGGCCGTGACCGCAAACGGCGGGAGACCGAATGCAGAGATCAGTTCGCTGCCGAGGTAGGAGAGTTTTCCCTGCATCAGTTCAGGATAGTCGAAGCACCCCAATTCAACCAGGATGTCGTGTCGGCATGCACCGACCGTTGCATAATGGCTGTATTCTTCGGCTGAAATGACGCCGCGTTTGAGCAGGAACTCACCGAAATTTTCATAATTGAGGCCGGGCCGAAGCGAGACCGGTGTGCCGTTGATAAAGCTTAAATGCGGCTGGCGATTGTTGAGACTGAAGTTGAGAATGCCGGAAAAACGTGAAGTGAACGCCTGATATAGATGCCGGTCGATCGTTTCACCCGCGCCAGCCGTCGAAACAGAGAGGTTCTGTTCGATCGCTTTGAGCAGGTCGCCGGCGCGAAACGGTTTTTCCAGATAGGTCTCAACGCCCAGAGATCGGGCGGCGGCTGCACTCTGTGCCCCACGATAGACACCGGTCATGACGATAACCGGTAACCGTTTGGTCTTATCACTCTGGCGCAACTTTCTGAGTAGTTCAACCCCGTTCAGCCGCGGCATTTTCAGATCGAGCAGCAGCAGATGCGGCGGATTGACAGCGAGTTGACTCAAAGCATCGATCCCGTCGACCGCGCGGCGGGTTTCGTAGCCGGCTTTCTGCAGCAGCCGTTCGAGAGGGGCGGCAACGTTGTCGTTATCTTCGGCTATCAGGATCGAAAAGGGCATGATCAATCACTTTAGCGGCGCAGCTGGTAGCGCCGAACTGCCTGGTTATGTTCTTTTAAAGTTCTGGAAAAAATGTGGGTTCCATCGCCTCGCGATACAAAATAGAGATAATTGACATCCGCCGGAAATGCGGTCGCCAGTAATGCGGCCTGCCCGGGGCTGGCGATCGGCCCCGGTGGCAGGCCAGAAATGGTGTAGGTATTGTAGGGGGTTGGGCGGCGCAGGTGAGCCAGAGTGATGTTCCCCTGGTACTCTTCGCCGAGACCGTAGATAACCGTCGGGTCTGCCTGCAGGCGCATCCTTTTTTTCAGGCGATTAAGAAAGACCGCCGCAATCAACGGCATCTCTTCATCGTTGCCCGCTTCTTTCTGCACAATTGAGGCGAGGGTCAAGAACTGATGGCGGTCAAGTTTGTGCCCGGAAGCGGCGTCCAGTAACTCTGGGGTCAGTTGTTGGTCGAGCTGATCAAGCATCGATTCGAGCAGGGTTGTCAGCGGGAGGCCGGTTCTGATCGTGTAGGTCTCCGGAAAAAGATACCCTTCGAGGGAGTCTCCCCGAATATTGTGGGAAGCCAGGAATCGCTCGTCGACTGCCAGCAGCAGGAACGCGTCCAAAGGGGCGATATTCAGGGCGGCGAGGCGTTCACCGATCTGGCGGAGAGTGAACCCTTCCGGGATGGTGAATTGAATGCGGCGCACATCCCCTTTGACCAGACGATCGAGGATCTCTTTTGGCGTGGCGGGCTGGCTGAAGTCATATTCACCCGCCTGAATGCTGCCGATCTCGTCGCGCAGACGGGCCAGCAAGCTGAACATCCGGGCGTTGGAAATCAGTCCGGACGCTTCGAGCCGATGGGCGACAGTATTAAAAGCCGTTCCTTTCTTAATCTGCAGGACGACGGCCGTTGCAGGGGTGACCGGGTGTGTGACAAACAGCCAGGCGGTTGTCAGCATCCCCCCGACAATGAACAGAAGGAGAGAGACGAGCAGGAAGATAGTGCGGCGAAAAGACCGCAATCTGGTCAAGACCATGACAGTTGCCGATAAGAGGTTAAAATTTCATAACTATTCAGCAGCGGCGTAAAGGGCGTCATTCCCGAGGGTGTAATCGGGAATCCAGTTTTTTTTCAAGCTATGGATCCCCGATAAAATCGTTCGGGGATGACAGATTTTCTTATGATTATTAAGAGTGCTGAACAGTTACAAAATTTCGTTAATTTAATGGAATTCAACCGGATCTGTCAAGGTCTGTCGGTGACGGGGTGTTTTAGACCTTGAATTTGCTTTCCGTGCCGTTCTTCAGGCGCTTGATGTTCTCACGATGCCGAAAAACAACCATGCCGCTGAGAAACAGGCTGGCGAGCAAAAGTGAGGGATCGCGGTCTATGCCGTAATTGATGAGCGGAATAAAGATTGCGGCACAGATTGAGGCGAGGGAGACGTAACGCGTCCGCCAGATGATCAGGGCGAAGATGATCAGGCCGATAATCGCGGTCGCAGGTGATATCATCAGATAGATACCGCAGGCGGTGGCAACCCCTTTCCCCCCCTTAAAACCGATATAGACCGGGTAGAGGTGCCCCAGAAAGGTGGCGACAGCGACCATGGCGATCTGTTCATTCGGCATCCCAGCCAGGTAGATGGCGTAGGCGATCGGAATTGCACCTTTTAAGGCATCACCGAGAAAAGTCATGGTGCCGAGCTTGCGGCCGGCGACGCGATAGACGTTGGTCGCGCCGATATTGCCGCTGCCGGCCTTGCGCACGTCTTCCCCGCCGACCAGTTTAACCAGAACAACACCGCAGGGGATTGCGCCGATCAGGTAGGCCAGAAGTAAAGTGATAATCAGTTCCATGTTCATCTTCTTATCGACAGATTGCAGGGGTTATCGCCCGGTCAGTACAATTTTCAAGACTGTATTCATGCCATGAAGAGAGACGATTATCAAGGATTATTCTGGGAGAAAATTCTAACAGTCGGAGCAACGTCGACAACCGGTCGTCCCCTGCGGCTAACTTGATCAGTCGGTCTTCTTGACCGCCGCTTTAAAAAGCTCTTTGACCTCGCCCCAGATCTCTTCCGCTCCGGTTTTTATGTCGTCCCAGTCGTCATCGGTGGCCATCGCTATCCCCTGCAGTTTTTCCGCGGCCTGATCCCGTTTCAGCTGCAAGGCTGCGACGGTTCTGGAATATTCAGACTTCGTCTCGGCCGTAGCGATTGCCGCCTGATCCTTTAGCCGGTCGATCTGCACATCCCATTCGACGATCTGTG
>JACUTX010000185.1 GCA_014859615.1 Desulfuromonadales bacterium
CGACAAAATTATGGTTATCTTAATTCTTCCCTGAGCCAATAGAGCCTCTTGCAAACGTACATTCAATATTATGAATGTACTTAGCCTGGCAGTGAAAAAAGAAGAGCTTCGATGGTAACTATCTGATATTATTAGGTTGTCACGCCAAGCAGTGGTCAGGAGGCTGCCAATGAAGCTCAAGGATAAAGTATCATGGTGTACAGCAAAGCCTGTTTCCTTATCTTGACGAGTCCCTTCCGCTTCCACTGACGGAACCGGAGAAGTGCCTGGTCAAGATCCTTGAGCTGGTCTAGATTGAAAAACACGTCCCGGTCAGCGCTAAACGTCAATGGCTGGGACGGCCGATCAGGGAGCGTGAAGCGGTTGCCCGGAGTTTATTGCCAAGGCGGTTTTAAAATATCAGCACACCAGATCTTTGCGGAATGAGTGACTGAGCACGCCGAAACTACGGATGATTTGCGGGTTCTCGAAGCGTCAGGATGTCCCCTCCGAGTCGACATTCTCCCGAGCCTTTGGTGAGTTTGTCGCCGCAGGCCCGGGTGCCCTGGTTCACGATGCGTTGATCGAAGAGTACTTGCGTTCCGAGTTGATCGGCGGAGCCTCGTTGCAAAACAAGCAGGTGATAACCGGTGCCCCGCAATTTGGGCATCCCGGATTTTTGCAGAAGTTTACCTGGATTCTACCGACATCCTGCGGGACAAGCGGCGGACCCTCTCAGTTTGTAGAAACAGACATAAGAAAAACCCCCTAACCTCAAGATTAAAGGACTAGGGGGTTTTGTCAATCAAACATTACCCACGAAAGGTAAACGGCTTGCTTTAAAGCAGAGCCTTTTAAATATGCTTTATATCGTATTGAACTTACTTCGTGTGGCACTCGCCGCACTTGGTCGGGCCGTTGTTAGCTTTGTGGCAGTCAAGACAGAGAGCGTGCCCCTGATCTTTGCCGTCAACAGCGATTTTAGCCGGGGTCCCCTCGTGACACTTGCTGCACTCAAGTTTGCCCTGATGAGCTTTGTGATCAAAGGTGACAGCACCTTTTTTGCCGCCGTCGTAAGTGACGGTGTCAGCAGCAAAAGAAACAGCAGCAGCGAACGTGACGAGCATCAGAGCGATAACAATTTTTTTCATTTTTCTTGCCTCCTGGATAGATGTGAATTGTTGAACAATAGTGAGGAATAATAGTTTTGCTTCATGAGTTTGTCAAGTAAGAATTTGAAAAAAATAAGAGAAATCTAAGGTTTCATGTTAATCAATTAGATTGCTGCAGGATTGACCAGAGCAGCGGATCTGCAGTATAGTCCAGATCCGCCGGACAGACCGTTCGGCCGTTTTTAGTTTGCCGAAAAATGCACAGGAGTTTATCGTGAGTTTCAACAAAAAAGAGATAGCGCGTCGCCGGACCTTCGGCATTATCAGTCATCCGGATGCCGGTAAAACCACTCTGACCGAAAAGTTATTACTGTTCGGCGGGGCGATTCAGATGGCGGGCGCGGTCAAATCGCGCAAGACTGATCGGCATGCGACCAGCGACTGGATGGCGATGGAGCAGGAGCGTGGTATCTCGGTGACGACTTCAGTCATGAAATTTATCTATCGAGATTACGACATTAATCTTCTCGATACCCCGGGGCACCAGGACTTCTCCGAAGATACCTATCGGGTGCTCACCGCGGTCGATTCGGCGCTGATGGTGATCGACAGCGCCAAAGGGGTTGAGGCACAGACCGAAAAACTGATGGAGGTCTGCCGGATGCGCAACACTCCGGTTCTGACCTTTATCAACAAGATGGACCGGGAAGGGCAGTCGCCCCTCGATCTGCTGGCTGATATAGAAGAGAAGCTGCAGATTGAGTGTGCGCCACTCGCCTGGCCGATCGGGATGGGGAAGCGGTTCAAAGGGGTCTATAATCTGTACCGTAAGGATCTCAATCTGTTTACGCCCGGGGCCGATCTGCGCGATCAAAAAGTCGTCACCATCAAGGATCTGAACGATCCGCGCCTCGACGAACTGCTCGACAGTCAGGCCGATGAGCTGCGTGAGGATATCGCGCTGCTTGAAGGGGCGGCTAATCCGTTTAATCTTGAAGAGTATCTCAAGGCGAACCAGACCCCGGTTTTTTTTGGGAGCGCAATCAATAACTTTGGCGTCCGGGAGATGCTCGATGCCTTTGTGGAACTTGCTCCGGCGCCGATTCCACGCCAGACGACGACCCGCATGGTGCAGCCTGACGAAGAGGACTTTTCCGGCTTTGTCTTCAAGATTCAGGCGAATATGGATCCGGCGCATCGGGACCGGATCGCCTTTTTGCGGATCTGCTCCGGCAAATTTACCCGGGGGATGAAAGTTCGTCACCACCGGATTAATCGCGAGGTGTCGATCGCAAACGCGACGATCTTTATGGCTCAGGATCGAACCCATATCGAGGAGGCTTTTCCCGGCGATATTATCGGGATTCATAACCACGGGACGATCAAGATCGGTGACACATTCAGCCAGAAAGAGCCGCTTAAATTCACCGGCATCCCGAGTTTTGCTCCTGAACACTTTCGCCGGGTTCGTCTGAAAAATCCGCTGAAGGTGAAGCAGCTCGAAAAGGGGTTGACCCAACTCTCCGAAGAGGGGGCGGTACAGGTCTTTCGTCCGGTGATCGGGGCTGACTGGGTTCTCGGCGCTGTCGGGATCCTGCAGTTTGACGTGACCATGGCGCGCCTCAAGGCCGAATACGGAGTCGACGCCGTTTATGAGTCGGTTGAGTACGCCACCGCGCGCTGGGTCGAGTCGGATAACAAGAAGAAGCTGGCTGAGTTTGAATATAAAAATCAGGGAGCCTTGGCCCGTGACGCAGAAGGGAATCTGACCTATCTGGCCGCGTCCGAATGGCGGCTTGGGCATGTTGCCGAGCAGTGGCCGGAGATCACTTTTGTCAAGACCCGGGAGCACTGTTGACTCTTATTAACCGCTCTGTCCGGTTTATAAAACGGCTATGATTTTTTCTGGAATGGAGCATACTTTTTTGCGTGCTCCATTTTTAATTTTTAGCCTTTGGTTCCTGTTCTTTAAATTGGCGCAAGCAGTTTTTTGCACTCGGGATAAAAAGCGATAGGGTTTTGGTAAGTGTTTAAAGATTTTTGATTGCTGTTCAGTACAATTTGGAATCATAAGAATGCCTGCCGTCCTCGAAGGATTCTGTCGGGTATCCGTGGTTTTAAAAGCTGGATTCCCGATTACCCTCCCCGGGAATGACAATTTTTTTCGCAGCTGCTGAAACGTTGCAATTTTTTTTAAAATGGTCGGCACTACTTTTAAAAATGCTGCTGGTTAATGACCGTATCCAGGCGATAGATCATGACACTAAAAGAGTTTAAAAATAAACGGATGCGCTGCCTGGGCGTTCTCTCTCTTTGGCTGTCGATTCTTGCCGCCACTCTTCTCACCGTTTTAGTCTATCTGATCGCTGTTCAGTCTGACGCGCAACTCTCGCACTGGATCATCAACCAGAAAAACGCACTCCTCTACATTGCCGGGATCGTGACTCTTCTGATCGGATTTCTGCTTGTCGACGTCATCGCTGTTATCTGGATGCTGCGTGCCAGCTTCCGGAGAAACCAGGCCGAACAAAATGCGCAACACGCCGCAGAGCTGCAGCAGATCATTCTGAATGCGATTCCGGCCCCTATTTTTTTCAAGGACGCAGCCGGTCTTTACCGGGGGTGTAATGCCGCTTTTGCCGATTATATCGGGTTAAAGCATGAACAGATTGTCGGACATACGGTTTTTGATGTCGCTCCCCCCGATAAGGCCCGTATCTACGCAGAGGCCGATAATCGCCTGCTGCAGACCGGCGGTATACAGATCTATGAGGCTCCGGTTCAGTACGCGGACGGCTCGAATCACGATATTGTTTTTCATAAGGCGGTCTATCAAAACCCTGACGGGACTGTCGGCGGCATCGTCGGTAACATGCTCGATGTGACCGGGATCCGCAGGGCAGAGGCGGCTCTGCTTGAAAGTGAGCAGAGTTACCGGGAGATATTCAATGCCTCAAGTGAAGCGATTGTTTTGCGCGATGTCGAGTCCGGTCAGATCCTCGATGTGAACCGCTCGATGCTGGAGATGTACGGTTACAGCTACGAAGAAGCGCTGCAGTTGTCTTTTGCCGATCTGTCGGATGGGCACTCTCCCTATACTGGCGAGGCGATGCAGAAGCATGTCGAGCAGGCGATCGCCGGCAGAGCACAGCTGTTTGAATGGCGGGTAAAAAACAGGGATGGTGTCCGGTTCTGGGTCGAAATTGCAATGAAGCGCTCGACCATCCGTGGCCAGGAGCGTATCTTGTCGGTGGCGCGGGATATCGATGAGCGTAAAAAAGCAGAACAGGCTCAAAAAGAGAGCGAAAAACGGTTTCAGATGTTGATGGAGCATGCGGCCGATAGCCTGTTTCTGCATGATGAAAACGGCTGTATTCTGGATGTCAATCAGCGGGCGTGCGACTGTCTCGGTTACGACCGACTGGAGCTGATCGGGATGACGATCGATCAGGTTGATGACGGGCTGAGCCTGGAAGTGTTGCAGCAGCGCTGGCGGAAACTGACCATTGGCAAATCGTCCTCTATCGTCACTGAGCAGGTTAAAAAGAGTGGGGAACGCTTTCCGGTGGAAGTTAATGTCGTTCGGTTCGAGAGTCTCGGGACCGATTTCTTTCTCGCTCTGGCCCGCGATATTACCGAGCGCAAAGCGGCGGAGGCAGAGCTTGAGCGCTACCGGGGGCAGCTCGAAGAGCTGGTTCGCGAGAGGACAGAACAACTCGAGGTGGCACAGCACGAACTGGTAGCCAGGGAGCGGCTCGCCGTTCTCGGACAGTTGACGGCGACAGTCAGTCATGAACTGCGCAATCCTCTTGGTACCGTGAAGAATGCCCTTTATCTGCTCGGCAGGATCAAGGCCGATGGCAATATGGAAAAGATCGACAAGGCGATCGATCTGGCTGACCGCAATATCAGTCGCTGTGACAGTATTATCAATGAGTTGCTCGATTATTCGCGGCAGCAAAAAGGGGGCGTTCAGAAGATCGATCTCGGCAGATTTACTCAGGAGATACTGGATGAGCAGAGCTGGCCGGAAGAGATTGCGCTGGAG
>JACUTX010000186.1 GCA_014859615.1 Desulfuromonadales bacterium
ATGACACTCTTTCTTGAGTTTTTCTTATGATTCACAATAGTACTGAATAGTTACAGATTTTTTAACAGGTCTGTTTGACAATCAGATTTTCAAGGTGACATGGATGACGGTCTCTCTCGGCAAAAGATTTTTTATCTATACCGGCGTTGTACTGATTGCTGTTTTGTTTTTAGCTTTCGCGGCTCTTGAGCGTAATCAGTCGCGTCAGTGGGAGACGTTTCTGCAGAGTCAAAATATCTCGTTTGCGCGTTTTGCAACCCCGGAAATTCTCAAGCAGTTCCGGGGGGCATTCCCTCCTTCTGATGAGACACAACTCAGTTATGTTTATGATTTTTTAGGTTTTAACAGAGATCTGATCTTGTTTTCAATCTTCTCCCCAAGCGGCAAGGTTCTGTTTCAATCGGCACAATTCCCTGATTTTATCGATACGGTCTTATCTGAGTCTTTATTATCTGTCTCCGGCTTGCGCTTGAAAACGCCCCGCGTTTCAGTCCAGACAGAACATCTTTTGAACAAGCAACGTGTGCTTGATCTTCTGGTCCCGGCTTTTGGGCCGACGGGCGAACATATTCTGTCTGTTCGCTATCTGGTCTCTTTTGATTTGATTGACCGCCGTCTGACCGATATGCGTGTTCAGTTCCTGAAAATAGGGGTTTTTGCGTTGCTGGGGGCGACTCTGCTGGCTGCTTTTGTGGCCAGACGGATTTCACGCCCTCTTGCAGAACTGGCCGTCGGTGCACGTGCTATCGGCCAAGGCGAACTTGCGACCCGTTCTGCTATTGAGCGCAATGATGAGATTGGGGCATTGGCACGAGCTTTTAATGAAATGGCGGAGAGCCTCTGTTTAAGCCGTGCCGCGTTAACAGAAAAAAACTCTGCACTCTATCTGGCCAATGAAGAGTTGAAACAGGTTCAGTCACAGTTGATTCGTTCGGAGAGGCTGGCGGCTATCGGTCAGCTTGCAGCGGGCGTGTCACATGAAATTGACAATCCGGTCGGTATTATTCTTGGTTATGCAGAGCTGCTGAAGGAAGATCTTCAGGGTGATCCCCAGAAGGGTGCAGATTTACAGGCGATTATAGATGAATGTCATCGATGTCGCAGGATTACCGGCGGATTGCTCAGTTTTTCCAGAATACAGAGTGATTCACGCGAAGACGTCGATCTCTCTGTTTTGATTACAGACACAATCGCATCGCTTCAACCGCAGAAACTCTTCAGAAATGTGACATTTAAATTTGACCGTTCTGCATCAAAATTGCCTTGCACGGTTGCAGGTGATAGTGGTCGATTGCGTCAGGTTCTGGTCAATCTGTTTCTGAACGCTGCTCAGGCGATGCAGGGAGAGGGATCTATTGTTCTGTCGCTTGCAGTTCAATCCGACTTGCTCAGTCTGACCGTCTCGGACTCCGGTCCCGGGGTTGAGGATCAATTTCGCGAACAAATTTTTGAGCCATTTTTTTCAACCAAAGCGAGTGGCGAAGGGACCGGGCTTGGTCTCTCGCTCTGTCGCCGTCTGGTTGAAGATCATGGCGGAGAGTTAAGTCTGGAACCCAAAGCTGCGGCTGGCGCGTGTTTCAAATTGACTCTTCCGCTGGCAAAAGAAAAAACTCTTTGACATTGGTCGATACGATTCTTTAGGATGAACGCAATTTTGCGGGTAAATATCGTTTTCTTTAGTTGATTGGGCGACATTATGTCGGGTTCGATCCTGAGTGATGAATAATGGAACGCGTTCTCAGTTTATTACAAGATGATCTCAAGCGGGTAGAAGAACAGTTCAAACGCGATCTCGACTCAGATGTCTATTTGATTCGCAAGGTTGGCGAGTACGTATTTGCCAGTGGTGGCAAGCGGATTCGTCCCATGCTTCTTCTTTTGTCGTCGCGTCTTGCCGGGTACAAAGGGGATCAGAATATCGGGCTTGCCAGTGTTGTGGAGTTTATTCATACGGCAACTTTACTGCATGATGATGTTGTCGACAGTGCTGTACTACGTCGGGGACAGGAGTCGGCCAATGCCGTCTGGGGGAACGAAGCCTCTGTTCTTGTCGGTGATTTCCTCTTCGCTAAATCTTTCTCTATAATGGTGCGCGTTGGGGATCTTGAGATTTTGCAGACCTTGTCTGATGCAACAACGCAGATGGCAGAAGGTGAAGTTTTACAACTGATCAGTACCTGTGATCTCGATCTGGATGAATCCCGTTACCTGAATGTTATTCGAGATAAGACGGCCGTACTGATATCGGCTGCCTGCCGTGTTGGTGCTGTACTCGGTGGCCTCGTGGGGGAAGAAAAAGAGGCTTTATCACGTTACGGGATGGATATCGGGATTGCATTCCAGTTGATGGATGATGCTCTCGATTATGTTTCTGAAGAGGCTGATTTCGGCAAGGTGAAAGGTCATGATCTGGAAGAAGGGAAGATGACCCTGCCGTTGATCCATGTCTTGCGTCAATGCACCGTTGCGGAGCGCTCTGCACTCTCGGACATCGTGGAAAAAGAGATTCTCGGAAATGATGATCTTCACTATGTGACAACACTTATCGATAAGTATGACGGTATAACCTACACCCGTAATCGTGCGACGGAACTGGCCCTTGGAGCGAAACAGCAGCTGCAGCTATTCCCTGCTTCCGAAGTTCGTGATGCACTGGAGATTGTTGCCGACTATGTCGTCAGCCGACGTAAGTGATATTTATGTTATTACGCACAACTCCTCAGTCTTTTTGCTTAAACGATCTATTTCATATTAGTTTTTTGTAGCTGTTCCTTTTTGTTTTCAGTCAGTTATGTAATTTTTTTTGTTTGGCAGGGAACTTGCTGTTAACTCTTCCGTCGCGATCATGCGTGGGGTATGACGATGTTCTCAAAGGGAGGGTGGTATGTCAGCTGAAATTTTTGTACATAAATGTGAATTTCCGATAGAGAATGATCGTTATGAAATTATTGTCTACTGTCGCCCTGACGGCAGTCACGTCGCCAAAACGGTTCTCAACGCCTGTGATATTATCATTAATGATGGTTCGACCCTCGATGAGGTTCTGAAAAAACATAAGGAGTTGTTGCCGTTGGCGATCAACTCACGTCGTCTTTTTCCTCGGTCGCGGCATTGATTCAAGATCTTTTTTCGTCACTTTTAATCCCCTTCTGTTACAGCATGCGGTCTGCAACAATTGCCTTTGTTCAATGTCGGTTCTTCACCCCTTTTTCTCGCAACAGCGTCCGCCTGCATGTTGTGCGGTATGAGCGGGGTGCTGAATAATCACCTTTTTTTGTAAAATACCCTTTTTTTACAAGCGTACGGCAGCAGATTGGCTGTCTGCCAGATATCCTTTGGTTTTTGTTTGTCTCCCTTTTGCCCTTATTTTACGGTTATACTCAAAAAATGCGACGACTTAATCTCAGAAAAAGGGTTCTTTTCGCTTTTCTGGCCCTCTCATTAATCCCTTTGATTCTCTTCTCTGTGAATTCGAATCGAAGTCTGCAAAATGTTGAAGAACTGTTGCGGCAGAATGCGGCCGATGCGCTCGACGCTCAAGCTGCACATGCTCTGACCTTGCGCGCTGAGAACGTGGCGCGAAGCGTTTCGACACTCCTGCACGATATCGAGGGTGATCTTGCGAGTCTCGTGCTGCTTCACCCCACAGTAAAAACTTATCTCGATTTTGCTCGCCTTCATTTTCGTCCGGTCTGGTATCGGGGTGGAACAAATACAGATCCGCAGGAAATCAGAGAGCTGTTACCACTTTACGAGGAGATCTCTTATGTCGATCGAAACGGAGTGGAGCAAATTCGTGTCGTGAATGGGGTGTTGAGTCGGCAACTGCGTGACGTTTCAGACCCCGCGAATACAACCTATTTGATAGAAGACTATTTTTTGCGTTCTCGCGAGCTTTCAGCCGGAGAAGTTTATGCATCTCACCTGTACGGTTGGCATGTGAGTAAACAGCAGCAACTCGGTGAGGCATTAAACCCGGAAACCGCAATTGAAGGGGAGCGTTATCGGGGGGTGATCCGTTTTTCGACTCCGATCTTCGATGAATCCGGCGCATTTGATGGCCTTGTCGTCCTCTCTCTCGATCATCGGCACCTGATGGAATTTACCCAACACATCACACCGACCGAAGAAGATTTTGTTCTTTTTCCATCTTACGACAGTGGTAATTATGCCTTTATGTTCGACGATGAAGGGTGGATGATCACCCATCCGAAATATTGGGATATCAGAGGTCTTGATCAAGATGGGCGGCTCTATTTCCCTTATTCTGAAAATTCTTCCCCCGAGCAGATTGAATCGGGACGGATTCCGTTTAATCTGTTCCATGCCGGATTTGTACATACCAACTACCCTGAAGCGGCCAAAGCGGTCCTCTCGGGCCGTTCAGGTGTTGTCGATGTGACGAACATTGGTGGATCCCGCAAGATCATGGCTTACGCCCCTATTTTTTATAAAAGTGGTGTTTATGCAAAAACCGGGGTGTTTGGCGGCATTACCATCGGCGCAGAAGTTAAACAGTTTCACAAAGCAGCCGCTTCGGCGTCCGAGGTCATCCGTCATGAAATGGCTCGTTTTTCTCGCGGTTCGACGCTGATGATTGTATTGACTGGACTGACGGTCTTTCTGGTTGCTTTACAAATATCAGGAAATATTACCGGGCCGTTACATGCTCTGATTGAGGGGACACGGAGCATGGCACGTGGTCGCCAGGTATCTGAAATTAAAGTCGACAGTCACGATGAAATTGGTGAGTTGGCTGATTCTTTCAATATTATGGCGCGGGAACTGAATGAGAGACGTGCTCGTCTGCTCCGTTCTTTGCGCGATTTGAGACGGTCTCGTCTGGAAATTCTTCAAGAGCGTAATTTTAAAGAGACGATCTTTGAACATGTGGAAATGGGGATATTGACCCTTGATGCTGAAAAAAAATTAACGTCCTGTAATGGCCCGGCGGTCAGAATGCTTGGGGGGGTCCATGAACGATTGAATCAGCCTCTCGATCAGGTTTTGTCAGCCTGGCCTGAGTTGCTTCAACCGCTGCATGAAGGACTACGTTCCATTGGTCACCCGTCATGGAATCGTTATGTTGAAGTAGGTCGAGAGGCAGGCGTCCGGATCTATCGTCTGGC
>JACUTX010000187.1 GCA_014859615.1 Desulfuromonadales bacterium
GCAACAGCAGTAGCCCACATGCTGTGCTGATTGAGCAGGGTGGTGAATAATTACATTTTCTCTATGGTAAACGCCTGTAGGAACTTTAAGCCAAAGCGTCTCACGCCCGTTCACTGCGTTCACTCAAGCCGCAAAGGCACCAAGAAAATCATTTAAATCTTTGACCCCGAAGTTTGTTCTTGATTCTCTTTGTGTTCTTCGTGGCTCCGTGTGAGACAAGACCTTGCGTGCTCTCTCGATCGACGCCTTGCCTTTGACCTGTCAGATTTGATCAGATTGCATCTGCGGCCAATAAAGTCTTTGCCTCTTTAATAACTCACCCTGCTCGACGCTGCCGGTACCAGACGACAACCTGGTAGGGACGCGCCAGATAGGTCAACGGGACGCTGACGACATGAACCAGGCGCGAAAACGGGAAGAGCGCCAGGATCAGAAAAGCGTTGAAGGCATGCAGTTTCACCACCATCGGCAACGCGGTCAGATAATGGATCTGCGGATCGAGTTTGACGAGCGACCAGAGCCAGGGGGTTGCCGTGTGCAGATACCAGACCGAACCCCAGCGCAATGTGAAGGCGATATAAACACCGGTCGCAACCTGCAGCAAAAGTGCCGCCAGAACCAGCCAGTCGATCACGGTCGTCACCGCTGCAACCCGGACATTTGTGACCCGCCGGAAGAGAAGCAGGGCGACCGCGATCAGGGTGCTGACTCCAAGCGCAAGACCGGTCACCTCCAGCATGTAGAGCCGCAGCGGGCGACCGAGCAGCACTGCCCAGCTCGAAGGAAAGAAAAAGGCGAGAGTGTGCGCCAGCAGGATGACGAGGATGGCATAGTGCCACGGAATCGACCCCCAGAAGAGCAGACGACTCTCGAGAAACTGCGACGACTGCGACGACCAGGAGTAGCGATCGACGCGATATCGGTAGATGCCGACGCCGATCATCAACGCCACGGCCACATAGGGGAAGACGCCAAACAGAATCATGTCAGTCATGGTCAACACTCCTCATCTGTCACGGTTTCACTCAAAAAGCGCTGCAGGGCTTGGAGCAGAGTGATGTAGGGATGGCCATCACACTCATTCCCCACGGTTATTTTTTCCAGCGCCGGCAGCAGTCCGTCTTCAATAATCTCCTGACGGCAAGTCTGGTCACTGATCGAGCCGATAAAACGGAGCAGCTCGGTCAGGTGATCCGGGAGTTCGTTGCCAGAGGCGAAATGATGCTGTTTGTACAGCTCCTGCAGTTTGATCATAAACAGGGTGCGCTGCTGGCTCTCGCCGCAAAGCTGATAGCCGACATAAGGGTGACAATGCGCCTGCAGATCAAAGGTGCCGGTAAAGGCTTCCTCACTGCGGGTGAGCGCGTTCGCCGCCAGAAAATCGGTAAAATTCGACAGCAAAGCTGCCGCCTCGGCGTTGCAATCTTTGAGCTCTGTCGAACAAGCTTTGGCCTCTGCCACGACACTTAGCTCCGGATAACTGAGCAGGGTCGAAAACCGGTAGCAAAGCTTTTGATGTTGCTGTAATGCAGTCATATAAAGACTCTTTCTATAATTGCGAATAACACCGCATGGGTTTTTTTACGACGCCATTACCAGCGGCGTTTGGGCGGGACGCGACTGCCGAACCCCATCTCCTGTTTGTACTCTTCAGGATCGATCCCGGCTTCGATCGCCTGCTCGCGCAGCATCGGCGGCACGACGATCCGCTCCTTGATCCGGGTCAGCGCGGTCATGCGGAAGATCGCCTCGGTCTCTTCAACTGTCACTCCGGCAATCGCACACGCCTTCTCCACCTCTTCTGCCTGAATGTCGCCGACACTTTTATTCCGGCGCTGGATCCGAACCGCAATCAGCTTGCGATAGACCGCCTTCACCTCTTCTTCATTGCCGCCGGCAAACAGTCCGGCCAGATACTGCATCGGCAGACGGGCCTGCTCCAGAGTGGTGAAGAAATCGTCGGCCTGCTTCTGCCCCCCCTGACTCGCAATGGAGAGGACCGGCAACAGCGGCGGCACATAGAAGAGCATCGGCAGGGTGCGAAATTCGGGATGAAGCGGGAGCGCGATCCCCCACTGTTTGACGAACTTGTAGACCGGCGACTCTTGCGCCGCCTTGATGACCTGCTCAGGCAGACCGGCTTTTTTGGCGTCGGCGATCACCTGCGGGTCGAAGGGGTCGAGAATCATCTCCCGCTGGGCGGCCGCCAGATCTTTATCATCGCGCATGGCCACCGCTTCGATCTGGTCGGCATCATAGAGGAGAACACCGAGATAGCGGATCCGGCCGACACAGGAATGAAAACAGGCCGGTGCTTCGCCCGCTTCCTGACGGGGATAACAAAGGATACATTTCTCTGACTTGCCGCTGCTCCAGCCGTAGTAGGTCTTCTTGTACGGACAGGCCGAGACGCACATCCGCCAGCCGCGACATTTGTCCTGATTGATCAGTACGATGCCGTCCTCACCCCGCTTGTAGATGGCGCCGGAGGGGCAGCTCGCCACGCAGGCGGCATTGATGCAGTGGTTGCAGATACGCGGCAGGTGAAACATCACCATCTTTTCGATGGCAAAAAGCTGCTGCTGCTCCTCTTCGCTCAGCTTGACTACACCGGGATCGTTGGCAGCGTAGATGTTGGAGCCGGAGAGATCGTCGTCCCAGTTCGGTCCGGCCTTGATCTGCATCGGCTTGCCGCTCACCATCGAGATCGGGCGGGCGGTCGGTTGATCGTTGCCGGCCGGGGCGTTGATCAGGTCGTCGTAGCGGAATGTAAACGGTTCGTAGTAATCGTCCATGGTCGGCATGTTCGGATTATGGAAAATCTTCCCGAGCGTCCCCCAGCGACCACCCCCCTTTAATTGCAGGGTTGCCCCCTGTCTTTCCCATCCCCCCTTGTACTGCTCCTGATCCTCCCACTTGGTCGGGTAGCCGGTGCCGGGTTTGGTCTCGACGTTGTTCCACCACATGTACTCGACCCCCTTGCGGTCGGTCCAGAGGTTCTTGCAGGCGATGCTGCAGGTATGGCAGCCGATACATTTGTCGAGATGGAAAACCGATGAGACCTGTGCGCGTATATTCATAAAATTGTCCTTTTCTGCTGGGCAGGCACGGGGGCCCGCCCCTACATTTATCAATCCGTTACCACTGCGGTTCACCCTTTAGTTTGCGCACCATGATGTAGGTGTCACGGTTGGCACCGGTCGGTCCCCAGTAGTTCCAGGCGTAGGTGAACTGGCCGTAGCCACCGAGCATCAGATTCGGTTTGAGTCGAATCCGGTTCAGACTGTTGTGCCCACCGGCCCGCTTGTTCCCCCGCAACGGCGATTTCGGCACACCGATGGTTCGTTCGGTAGCGTGATAGAGGAACGAGATACCGCGCGGCAGCCGCGAGCTGACGATGGCCCGGGTCACGACCACACCGTGATCGTTGTAGACTTCGACCCAGTCGTTGTCGACCACACCAATCTGCTCCGCATCTTGCTCGTTGAGCCAGAACGGGTGACAACCCCGCGACAGGGTTAACATGCGATGGTTGTCGCTGTAAGTGCTGTGGATGCTCCACTTGCCGTGCGGGGTGAGGTAATTGAGCATGATGCTCTTCGCATCACTCTCTGTCGCCAGAAAATCCTGCAGCGTTGAGTGATCCGGCTTCGGCTTGTAGGTCGGCAGATGCTCACCGGCGGCGATATACCCCTGATGATCGAGGTAGAAATGCTGACGGCCGGTCAGGGTGCGCCACGGCACCAGTTTTTCGACGTTGAGGCAGTAGGCCGAATAAGCCCGGCCGTTGTCGGTCAGGCCGCTCCAGATCGGGCTGTTGAGCAGGCGGCGCGGCTGCGCGGCGAGATCGGCAAAGGTGGTCCGGACGCCGCGGGTCGCTGCGGCCAGATCGGTCAACGGCAGACCGACCTTCTTCTCTTCGGCCGCAAAGGCGCGAAAAGCCATTTCACCGTTGGTTTCAGGGGCGAGTTTGAGAATCACCTCGGCGGCGTCCTTCGCGTCGCTCAGCGTCGGGTATTTCTTGCCGCCCCACGCCTCGGTTTTGCCGGTTTCGATCATGTCATCATAATAGTCTTCGATCGGCCAGGAGAGGCCGTGGGCACCAATCCCCCCCCGGGCACCAGGACCAAATGAGATGAAGCGGTTGTAAAGGTTCTTGTAGTCCCGTTCGACCACCACCAGTCCGGGCATGGTCTTCCCCGGAATCGGCTCGCACTCCCCCTTGCTCCAGTCCTGAATCTCAAACTGGGCCATCTCGGCCGGGGTATCGTGCTGCAACGGGACCGAAACGATTTCCCGCACCGGATCCGGCAGATGGGTTTCGGCCAGCTCACTCACCTTTTTGGCCAGCCCCTTGAAGATATCCCAGTCGCTCTTCGACTCCCAGCAGGGGGGGACCGCCGCCTGCAGCGGATGGATGAAGGAGTGCATGTCGGTGGTGTTGAGGTCGTCCTTTTCGTACCAGGTGGCGGTCGGCAACACGATATCGGAGTAGAGCGCCGAGGTGTCCATGCGGAAGTTGATATCGACCACCAGATCGAGCTTCCCTTCCGGTGCTTCTTTATGCCACTTGACCTCCTTCACGAACTCCTCGGCCGTCTCAGGCGCGATGCTGTTGTGGTGGGTACCGAGGTAATGCTTGAGGAAATATTCGTGCCCCTTGGCGCTCGACATCAGGGCGTTGCCGCGCCAGATGATCCAGAGCCGCGGCCAGTTTTCCGGCGCATCGGGATCTTCGACGGCAAACTTCATCTTCTTCTCGGCCAGCTGTTTCACCGTCCAGTCGACAATCTCCTGATCGCTCTTTGCCCCGGCGGCTTCAGCCTGCTTCACCGTCTCGATCGGGCTGCGATCAAACTGGGGGTAGAACGGGAGCCAGCCGTTGCGCACCGCCCGCACTTGATGATCCATGGTGTGCCCGCCGGTAATGTGGTTCTCCTCGGCGACCGGATTGATCTTCGACTCGTCGGAGGTCCGCTCGTAGCGCCACTGATCGGTATGCACATAATGAAAGGACGGTGCGTTCTGGAAGCGGGGCGGCTTCGCCCAGTCAAGAGCGCCCATGATGGTCGCCCAGGGGGCGGCGGGTGCGAGCTTCT
>JACUTX010000188.1 GCA_014859615.1 Desulfuromonadales bacterium
TTTATTCTTTAACAAGGATTGCAATATTTTCGAAGCTTAAGGCGCTCTCATGGTCAAATTTCAGACCGAGACGCGCCGGCCCATCGGGCGGGGTGTTGATATGGCAGACGGTCGTCCAGACTTCGCGGTTGCCGGGCCAGAACGGCTTGCGAAAGCGCAGGAATAAAGGCGTCTCCAGCGCAAAGTGGTGTTCGCATTCGATGGCGATACCGTACGGGCTGATATTGTGGCTGACGGCTGGCAAGAACGGGGCTTTGCCGGTCAGGGAGTATTCGACGACCGCATACCGCTTGCGGCGGGAACCCTGCCGCGGCGTCCTCTGCTTGTTGAGCAGTTGCGGTGAGATGGCGTTACGGAACAGCTTCGCCTTGTACAGCTCGCTGTCGGCCCGCCGCAGCAGTTCATTGGCGGTTTCGGTTAATGATTCATGCATGGCGAAACCGGCGCTGATGGTGAGGTTTTTTCGGTCGAGGTGCTGCTGGCCAGCGATATCGAGAGCTTCGATATTATGCCGGATCCGGTCGGTGATGATAAACGTCTGTTCGGCGGTGACATGGGAGAGGACGATGCCGAACTCTTCGCCGCCGTAACGCGCCGCCACATCCCCTTCGCGCACCCCGGCGAGGATCGTTTGGGCGACCTGCTGCAGGGCGAGGTCGCCTGCGACATGGCCGCACCGGTCATTATACTGTTTGAAATGATCAAGATCGAACAGGACGCAGCCGACCATGGTCTCCTCTGTCTGAGGACGTTGGCTGATCATCTTTTTGAGATGGGTTTTGAAATACGACTGATTGAACAGTCCGGTCAGTCCATCCTGGATCGATGCCATCTGGATCTTTTTCAGGTGGTTCGCTTCAACGATGCGCGGATCATGCAGTTCGCGGACGACCTGGTGCAGGTAGTCCAGAAGCGCAGGGCGCAGACCGTTTTTCTGCCGTTCACGGATCAGCACCAGCTCGCGATGATCGATCGCCTCTTGCCAGTATCGGGCGGCGGTATCAACCTGGAACGATTTTCCGACCAGATGGAGCAGCGCCTCCTGATAGACCAGGTTGCCGTGCTGGCTTGAGAGTTCAGTCAATCCTGAAATCAGACTGCAGTCATCCTTGCAGGCTGCAAACAGATCCTCTATGGTAGATTTCATTGTCGTCCGTTTTCGCTGGCGGCTAGCGGGTTGTCGTTCTGTTTCGAAAGATAGATGGTCCGGCTCGGGAAGGCGATCTCCAACCCCAGTTCTTCGAGGCACTCCATGATCTGCAGACAGAGGCTTTGACGTGCATCGAGATATTCACCCCAGACGGTGGTGGTGGTGAAACAGTAGACCATGATATCGAGAGACGAGGCGCCGAAGTCTGTGAAGTTGACCAGGAAAAATTTCTGATCGATCGCCGGATGGGTGGCGAGCAGGGTGCGGATTTTATCAACCGCCGCCGTCATCTGGCTGGGAGTGGTGGCGTAGGTGACGCCGATATTCAGCTTGATTCGCCGGTTTGGCATCCGGCTGAAATTGTCGAGGGGGAGGTTGGCGATGATGCTGTTCGGAACCGTAATCAGGGTATTGGCAAAGGTGCGGATTTTTGTCGACCGGAAACCGATCTCTTCTACCGTCCCTTCCATCTCTCCCCCCTTGATCCAGTCGCCGATTTTAAAAGGTCGATCGAGGATGATCATCATCGAGCCAAAGATATTGGAGAGGGTATCCTTGGCAGCGAGGGCGACCGCCAGACCACCAATGCCGAGGGAGGCGAGGAGTCCGGAGATGGAGTAACCAAGATTCTGGATAATCATGATGATCGCCATCATCACAACAAATGTTTTCAGGCTTTTTCGGATGAACGGGAGAAGCTGATCATCGAGAACCGATTCGGTCTTTTTCGCCCAGCCTGCGAGCCAGTGGTCGAGCAGATCGATCATATTGAAGATCGCCCAACCGAAACAGAACGTGCCCATGACCTTGAGTGCAGCGTTGATCAGCCCCTTGAGGTCGTACGGCTCAGACGGCAGATTGAGCAGGCCAAAAGCGATGAAGAGACCGGCGGTCATCAGCAGCAGTTCGAGCGGCTTTTTCAGTCCGGCAACGAAAAGATCGTCGTAAATTGTTGCTGTTTTGCTGGTGAAAGGGGTGACGATACGTGTGTAGACGTGCCCCAGAATCTTTTTGCCGATAAGGGTCAGAATCAAAACGCCGAAAGCGGCTGCAAATTGACCGAGACTGATACCGAGAAAAGCCTGATCCATAAAAGTTATAATTGATTCCAGAAATTCCATAAAGTATCCTTGCAAATCCTTGTTTTTAGCAGATATAGCGACTGATTGCAAGGAAATCACTTTGCGGACAAATCGGTCGGTGTGTGGTAAACTAGCGAAAAAATTAAAGCTATCGGCATGGAGGTTTGGCTATGAACCGTTCTCTTGACAGTTTTGCTACCCGGAGTCGGCTAAAGGTCGGCAGTACAGATTACACGCTATTCAGCCTGAAAAAGTTACTCGAAAACGGGCATCCTGAAGTGGCGCGATTGCCGCTGACGCTGAAGGTTTTACTGGAGAATCTGTTGCGGTTTGAAGACGGCTCGTCCGTCAAGGCCGAGGATGTTGACGCGCTTTTTTCGTGGCTGGATGCGAAGCGCTCGACGCACGAAATCGCCTTTCGCCCGGCCCGGGTGCTGATGCAGGATTTTACCGGGGTGCCGGCCGTGGTCGATCTGGCGGCGATGCGCGACGCGATGGCGGCGGCCGGTGGTGATGCGACCAGGATCAACCCGCAGGTGCCGGTCGATCTGATCATCGATCACTCGGTGATGGTCGATCATTACGGCGATGCGAAGGCGTTTCGCGTCAACGTCGAAAAGGAGATGGAGCGCAACCGCGAACGGTACGCTTTTCTGCGCTGGGGTCAGCTCGCTTTTGACAATTTTCGCGTAGTGCCGCCCGGAACCGGGATCTGTCATCAGGTTAATCTCGAATATCTCGGTCGCACCGTCTGGGTGACCGAGGTTGATGGTGAAAAAATCGCCTGCCCCGATAGTCTGGTCGGTACCGACAGTCACACCACCATGATCAATGGTCTGGCGATTCTCGGCTGGGGAGTCGGCGGGATCGAGGCGGAGGCGGCGATGCTCGGCCAGCCGGTCTCCATGCTGATCCCTGAAGTGGTCGGTTTTCGTCTCAGTGGAGCGCTGCGCGAAGGGGTTACGGCAACGGATCTGGTCTTGACGGTGACCAAAATGCTGCGGGCGTTCGGCGTGGTCGGCAAGTTTGTGGAGTTTTTCGGCAACGGTCTGGCGCAGATGTCACTCGCCGACCGGGCGACGATTGCCAATATGTCCCCTGAATTCGGCGCAACCTGCGCCTGGTTTCCGATCGATCAGGTCACTCTCGATTATCTGGCTCTCACCGGTCGAACTGAGGAGACTGTGGCGCTGGTCGAAGCCTATGCCAAGGAGCAGGGGCTGTGGCGTTATGAGGATGCGCCGGAACCGGAATACAGCGCCGTGCTCGAACTGAATCTCGATACGGTGGTGCCGAGTCTGGCCGGACCGAAACGGCCGCAGGAGCATGTGACCTTGCAATCGATCCGGGCGGCGACCGAGGCGGTCATCAATGCTGACGAACCGGCAGCCGGTGTTTTGCTGGCCGACAGCGATTATTCCCTGAAATCAGGCGATGTTGTGATCGCGGCGATTACCTCCTGCACCAATACTTCGAACCCGGCAGTCATGGTTGCCGCCGGTCTGGTCGCCCGCAAGGCGCTCAATAAAGGGTTGCAGTGTAAACCGTGGGTCAAAACCTCACTCGCGCCCGGTTCGAAGGTTGTCACGGCCTACTTTGAGAAGTCCGGGCTGCAGGCCGATCTCGACCGGCTCGGTTTTAATCTGGTCGGTTACGGCTGCACCACCTGTATCGGCAACTCCGGTCCGCTCGATCCGTCGATCGCTGCAGCAATCAAGGCGGGGAGACTGACCGTCTGCGCCGTTCTCTCCGGCAATCGTAATTTTGAAGGGCGGGTGCATCCCCTCACCAAGGCGAACTGGCTCGCCTCGCCCCCGCTGGTGGTCGCTTACGCGCTCGCCGGAACCACCCGCATCGACCTGAGCTCGGAGCCGCTCGGCATCGGCAGTGACGGGCAGCCGGTCTACCTGAAAGATCTCTGGCCGAGTAACGCCGAAGTGAGTGAGCTGGTCGGGCTGGTTTCGGCTGACATGTTCCGGGATAAATATTCTGATCTGTTCAGTGGAGATTCCAGCTGGCAGCAGTTGGCGGTCCCCGAAGGGAAGACCTATCTCTGGCAAAACGATTCGACTTATGTGCAGCAGCCTTCTTTTTTTGCCGTGCCAAAGCGGATCAAAACCGGCCTCGACGGTTTTGAAGGGGGGCGGATTCTGGCCCTGCTCGGTGATTCAATTACCACGGATCATATCTCCCCCGCCGGTGCAATCATGCCGGAGAGTCCGGCTGGCCGATATCTGCAGGAGCACGGGATCGTCCCGGACGATTTTAACTCTTACGGCTCACGGCGCGGAAATCATAAGGTGATGGTCCGCGGCACCTTTGCCAATATCCGTCTGCAGAACGAAATGGTCCCCGGCACCGAAGGTGGTTTTACCCGGCATATCCCGAGCGGTGACGAACTGTCGATCTTTGATGCCGCGATGCGCTACCGCGATGAAAAGACCCCTTTGGTGATTGTCGCCGGCAAGGAGTACGGCTCCGGTTCGAGCCGTGACTGGGCCGCCAAAGGGACGCTTTTGCTCGGTGTCCGGGCGGTGCTGGCCGAGAGTTTTGAGCGGATTCACCGCTCCAACCTTCTCGGTATGGGGATTTTGCCGTTGCAGTTCAAGGCCGGGATGACCCGCCAGAGTCTGAAACTCGACGGAACAGAGACCGTGGTCCTTAAATCTTCAGCCACGCTTGCTGCGGGAGAAGAAGTGACCCTGACAATCGGTCGTGCGGATGGACGGAGCGAAGAGATCAAGGCTCTTTGCCGGATCGATACCGCCAACGAGGTGGAGTACTACAACAGCGGCGGCATTCTCAATTATGT
>JACUTX010000189.1 GCA_014859615.1 Desulfuromonadales bacterium
ACGATTTCAACTGTAGCCAAACTCTATTAAAAGTCAAGCAGGCCCATCCAGCCTTGGCGATGCGGGGGATTAGTTCCCCAGCCAGCTGAACGGCTACCGCCAGAAAGGCTAAGCTCAGGCAGGAATAAATGAGGTTGTAAATGCGAGGTCAGGTTAACCTTTCTGCTATTTGATCAGTTTTTCTCTTGTCCGGTTGATCAACTTTTGCACGTGTTCATTGCGATCCGACTCTATTTTAAGTCGACGTCCCACCCTTCCGAGCGGTGCGACATCTCGATTGAGCTCTCGCGCGAGCTGAGTCTGCGACAAATGCGTAAAACTCTTGCACGAGCAGAGAAGCAACGGCTCGCGGCTCTGGGGCCTTACTACGAACGGTTTTCCTGAGCAGAAAGAAGAATCCCCCAACCCGTTGCAGACTGGGGGATGTTCAGGTCAACTACTCACGTTTGGTAAACGGCTTGCTATCATAAGGTGGTCTTTTTGTATGCGACGTCTTCAACTCATCCCGCAAAAGGATTAAGCAGATCAATCGTCTAACCTCAAACCTCTGCTTCTTTAAATCTTCGTGAATGCTTTATGAAAAGCGTCAATCTGTTGTTCCAGATCATCAAGTGAAGATTTCAGTGCCGGGACATCTTCGCTCCTTGCCTGTTTGATCGCCGCGCCGAGACGCGACATGAACTGTTGCAGATCAGCATTAGAAACCCCATTCTGCTGAAACAAAGAGGTGTTCTTACTGAAGAAGGTTACGACCTCTTTCAATTCCGACTGGACATTTGCAAAATCCTTTTTCGCTAATGCCTCTTGCGCTTCATCCCCTATATATTTTTTCAGCGTTTTAATGACAGGGTGTACTTTGTAATCGAAATACCCCATCAGCTCGAACAACACAACCTGCATTGAAATAAAACTGTTTTCAGTTTTCTCCGCATTTTCAGCTTCCAGAAACTGATGCAGAGCATTGGTCGAAGAAGTGAACCGTTTATGCAATTCGGCAGGCAACTCCTGTTTATATGAAGCATAAACCCCGGAGTACATAGCCTCAATCTCTTCTAAAGTTTCACGCGCATCAGCCCAGTCCCCCCTTTCAAACTTCGCCTCCATTTCAGAAACCTCACCGAGAATTTTGGTGAGATTTCCCGGCGGCTCAGGTTTAGCAAAAGAAGCGACTGCTAAAAGAAGAAAACAGCCGGCCAGTATCACCCTTGAAAATAACCTTCTCATGTCGACTCCCTCATTAGTGATTGATTACACGTTTAGTCAAGATCTATTCTGGATTTAAAACGATTTCAGTCAACAAAGTAAAGTAAAATCATATGTAGTTCTTTTGTATAGTCTTTTGACGTCATTCTCGAAGTGATTTAAATCGGGAATCCAGTTTTTTAACTGGTTGAAAACGCTCAGATTTTTTGATAGTGGCATTTTTGGGATGACAATCTTTTTGCAAGAGGCTCAGTATTCAGATAATTCAGGACCGCCACCTGGAATCCTGGAGAATTCCGAGTGGTTTTTTTAATTGCCAGTGCCCACCGGGCGAAAGTGATTGGCGGCAGCTACCGATAGTCTGGCATCTTCCTGCCTTTTAGACATTTGCAGAATATCCCAATCAGATTGAAGAATATTCTTCAAATTAGATCTCCACCGCCCATCAAAAATATAATATATCAGTAAATACAGCTAGTTGGACTTTGGCACTCTATATGTATATGAGTGAACCGGGTATCGATTATTTCGAACTGGAAAAGACCGCCGAAACGTTGCGAGCCAAAGGAGACCGTTATGCATGTCACAAAAGAGAATCGACCTGCCAGCCAGCTCGAGTTAAAGAAAATAACTGCGATCATAAACCGTTCAGTATTGGGAGAGGTCGAACAGCGGCTGACTGAGCTGAAGATTAGAGGCCTCAGTGAATCGGACGTAACCGGGTGCGGAGAGTATTCCAATTTTTTCAGGGCAGACATCAAGGCGCCCCATATCAAAATAGAACTGATTCACTGTGCAGTCAAAAGTTGATGCAAGTGTCTCGGCAATCATGGCAACGGCTCACTGCGGGACACAGGAAGATGGCATCATAGTGGTTCTTCCGGTTGAGCAATTTTATCGGATCCGCACCAAAAGTGAGGCGTCAAGTGCTGATTTTTAGACCAGGCTTATTGCACCTGACAAGGAATCTATATGTGCCTGAATAAAGTGTTGCTTGTTGAAGATGACGAATCGCTGCGCACTGTTACAAAATTTAACCTGCAGAACGCTGGCTACAGAGTCATAGCCTGTGCCACTGGCGAAGCAGGGCTAAAAGAGTACAACGCTCAGAGGCCGGCTGTTGTCATCACCGACGTCAAGATGCCAGGGATGTCCGGTTACGATCTCCTCACAAAAATAACCAAAGAAAACGCAGGAACCCTGGTGATTGTCGTTACAGCTTTTGGATCGATAGAGAATGCTGTAGAAGCGATGAAACTGGGTGCGTACGATTACATCAGCAAGCCATTCGATCGGGAACAGCTGCTAAATATCGTCAATAAAGCAGTTAAATTCAGGGAATTACAGGAAAACAGTGCAAAAACAGAGTCGTCGGCACCAGAAAAGCAAGTGCCTGCCATTGTTGGGGAATCTGAAATCATGCGCAAACTATTCAGCATGATTACACGGATCGGTTCGAGCGAGGCGACTGTTTTAATTCTCGGAGAAAGTGGCACCGGCAAAGAGATTGTGGCCAAAGCGATACACCACGCCAGCGTCAGAACCGGAGGGCCTTTTGTTGCGGTTAATTGTGCAGCGATCCCTCGCGAGTTGATGGAGAGTGAGCTCTTCGGTCATGTGAAGGGGTCGTTTACCGGAGCAATCAGTAACCGGCAGGGAAAGTTTGAAAAAGCAGCTAATGGGACCATTTTCCTGGATGAAATTGGGGATATGCCTTTGGAACTTCAACCCAAACTGCTCAGGGTTCTGCAGGAACGCGAAATTGAAGTTGTTGGTGGAAAAAGTCAACCGATTGACGTGAGAGTGGTTGCGGCAACCAACCAGAATATTGAACGGGCGGTCTCTGAGGGGCGTTTTCGTGCGGATCTCTATTATCGGCTGGCCGTTGTACCGGTGAAGATTCCACCACTAAGGGATCGCAGAGAAGACATCGGATTACTGGCTCAGCACTTTCTCGTTAAGCACGGCAAGGATCCGAATGCCTCAATCTCTAACAAAGCGATGACATACCTTGAAAGCTACAACTGGCCCGGTAATGTTCGTGAACTGGAAAACACGGTCG
This sequence comes from Desulfuromonadales bacterium, assembly GCA_014859615.1. Lineage (GTDB taxonomy): Bacteria > Desulfobacterota > Desulfuromonadia > Desulfuromonadales > UBA2294 > Kmv16. Next base: position 3,266 of record JACUTX010000189.1, read on the forward strand.
AGCAGATGTTGGCTCTTTCTCCTTCAAGCGTTATCGGAGAAAAGGATCTTCCACCCAGGATTGTTATCAACAGCAACCTTGAGTCGACAGGCATTCTAAATCTTCCTGATCAAGGCTACTCACTTGAAAAACTTGAAAAAGAGGTTGTGCTGCAGGCACTCGTTCTGAATCGATGGAATGTATCAAAGGCAGCAGATTTTCTGCAAGTTCCACGACATGTCTTAGCGTACCGGATTGAAAAATACGCAATAGTCCATCCAGATTAGCAAAATCAGTTCAAAGAACTGTGGCAAGCGAGCCTGCTTCATCTTTTGCACAGACGATAGATTGACGAGGCGGAAGAATTTCGGGGTCTCTTGAGACCTGTTTTTTTACAGGACTGCACGAGCCTGAAGGGACGAAGGGGAGAAATGTTTTGAAGCGGTGCTGAATAATCGACAATCTGTTTAGAATATTCTTAAAAAAATTTTAAAGACTGAATAAAATTGCAGCTTAAAAAACAATAACTGCTTATAATTCGACAACTTACACATCCACTGCAAACTTGGCACAAAGAGTGTACAAGTAAATAACAACCTTTGCAAAGAGTCGTGTCGGGAAATAAAGGACACTGCGTCCGCAACTCTCTTACAAGAAACAAGAGGGTCACCATCAAACCAACCAAGGAGACGAACCATGCTAAAAAAAGAGATGATTACAGGCATACTGATTACCCTTTTTTCCCTGAGCCTGACCGGAATTGCTTTCGCCGATCACGGAGTCCATTCAACGATTAACCCCCTTTCCAGCGTCGAAGACGAGCAAAGCCAGACGGCTAAAGCAGATCCCCGTAGAGATCATAGCCTGACTGGGAAGAAAAATTCGGCCTCTGCAAATTGCGACAATGATCTTGCAATTTCAAATAGCAATTTCGCATCCGATTATTGCCGCGAACTTTATGAGGACATCTACAGGAACTAGCAACCAATTTTTATCGGGCTCTTTGCCTTTAGAAAGAACGAAGCACATTCACAATATATGCCGCTTGCGGCGAGATATTTAAAGCGGTTCCCTCTTGAGCAGAGAGCCGCTTTTAATTTTCAGACCTTTATTCGTTGACGATCCTCCGGGATTCCGGGGGTCTTTCTCCAAAAAATTACCCCCTCCTTTGGCTGGTATGCATTCCTCACAGTGACACCGCTCCGGTACCGGGTGGGTCAAGTCTTCTTTGTCGGCGCGGGAAAATTCTGGACACAATAGATGACCTTGGAGAAAGAAGTCGCGATCCGCAGCGCGTCGCGGCACGCGATCTCTTCTGCTTCATCGCAGTGCGCATCTTTGGCTACCGTGGCGTTCAGGTGGGGAAAGGCTGGGGCTGCAACGCGCTGCGGTTTGTCGTGCTGTCAAACGGGGGGTGTTCTGGCGCAGCAGGATGCTGGGATGATTGAGACTATTCTTAAGAGTTGAATCAACAATATAGAATGTCCCCCTTTTTTTAGTTGTCATCTTATACGGGTTCGCTTAAAAACAGGTTGAACAAAGTGCTCCACCCGACGCCGCTACGCGGGTGAGCTCAACCGTTAAGGGTGTAGAAAAACTCCAAAAACCGGTGTAAATATGCTACAAAAGTTGTGGTTTGATGAATTCAAAGAGAGAGTGAAAATGCCAGTATTTATAGAATACGACTACAATCAGATGGTCCTGTTGCCGGATCTCCTTTGACCGCCAAATCCTGCCTGGCTCAATAGACTGTCCTTTTATAGGAAGGTTTTGCTATGAAAGTTTTTTTGTTGGGGAT
>JACUTX010000190.1 GCA_014859615.1 Desulfuromonadales bacterium
CTGACCCGCAACGACAGACTCCTATCCCTTCAAAGGCGCAGAATATATACCGCAGATGGATCGGTTGTCGCAAGAAAAAACCGGACAAATAGAGTCTTTAGATGAGGAAGAGTCAACAACCTGCCACCCTCCTCTTCTCCTTGGAATATTTCTTCTCTTCGATGTTGACGCCCTCTAACGCATCCGATATTATTTGCTCTAACCTTTCTACAAGGTGTGACAGTGTTTTAAATCAGATGCATTTTTATAAACCCTCTGGAGGAACTCAATGTCTGCAAAAGTCGCCATTAATGGATTCGGCAGAATCGGTCGCAACGTGCTGCGGGTTGCCTTGCAAAATGAGCGATTCGAGCTCGTTGCAATTAACGACCTGGCTGATGCCGCCACTCTCGCCCATCTGTTCAAATACGATTCCGTTCACGGGACCTTTGCCGAGCCGGTCTCGGCCCAAGGAGAATACCTGATAGTCGGTAGCCGTAAAATCCTGGTCTGCAAGGAGCGCAATCCGGCCGATCTGCCGTGGAAAAAACTCGGGGTTGATCTGGCGATTGAAGCGACCGGGCTTTTCACCAAAAGAGATGACGCGGCCAAACATCTTGCAGCCGGGGCCAAAAAGGTAGTGATCAGCGCTCCGGGGGCGAATGCCGACCTGACCATCTGCATGGGGGTCAATGAAGAGGCGTACGATGCGGTGCAACATCAGATCATCTCAAACGCATCGTGCACGACCAACTGTCTGGCTCCCGTTGCCAAGGTCCTGCTGAATCAATTCGGTATCATCAGAGGGATGATGACCACCGTCCATTCCTACACCAATGACCAGAAGATCCTCGACCTGCCGCACAAAGACCTGCGACGCGGCCGGGCTGCCAACCTCTCGATGATTCCGACCACCACCGGTGCAACCAAGGCTCTCGCACTTGTTATCCCCGATCTGGCGGGGCGATTCGACGGCATGGCGATCCGAGTACCAACCCCGAATGTGTCGTTGATCGACCTGGTTGTTCAGACCGAGAAAAAAACCACAGTCAAAGAGGTGAACGCGGCGTTGAAAGCCGCCTCCGAAGGGGCGATGCTCGGCATTCTCGATTATTGCGAACAACCATTGGTCTCCATCGATTACAACGGCTCCCCCGCCTCTGCAACGGTCGATGCATTGTCGACAGCCGTCAATAGCGGTGATCTGGTCAAAGTTCTCGCCTGGTACGACAACGAATGGGGCTACTCAAGCCGGATCTGCGACCTGGTTCATTATGTACTCTCTGAGTAGCTCGACAGTTGTATTCCATAAAAGAGACGGGGAAAGAAAGCTAAAAAGCTTTCCCCGTCTTTTCTTTGCCAGCAAAATTACGGAGAATCAATTTAATGCAGAACAAACTGACCATCAACGATCTTCATCTGCAAGGGAAACGGATCTTCTGCCGGGTCGATTTCAATGTCCCCCTCGACGCGACCGGAACAATCAGTGACGACACACGCATTGTCGCGGCGCTCCCAACCATCAAACATATTATTGCCGCCGGTGGTCGCCTGATTCTCGCCTCGCATCTCGGTCGTCCAAAAGGGGTCCCAGACCCAGAATTCAGCCTTGCCCCGGTCGCCCCTTACTTGAGCAGCCTGCTCGGCCAAACAGTTCGCATGGCACCAGACTGCGTGGGCGACGAGGTCAAACAGATGGTTGCGGCGATGCATGACGGTGATGTCCTGCTCCTGGAAAATGTCCGTTTTCATCCCGGTGAGACAAAAAATGACCCGACCTTCAGTCAACAACTGGCCGACCTGGCTGATCTCTATATTAATGACGCTTTCGGCACCGCCCATCGGGCCCATGCGTCCACCGAAGGGGTTCCCCGGCTCCTCAAGCAGGCGGCCTGCGGCTTTTTGATGCAAGAAGAGCTGCGCTATCTGGTCGGAGCTCTGACACACCCCGAGAGACCGTTTGTCGCCATCCTTGGCGGTGCCAAAGTGAGCGACAAGATTCTGGTTATCGAAAATCTGCTCGATAAGGTCGATACCCTGATGATCGGGGGCGGCATGGCTTATACCTTCATCAAGGCACAGGGGTTTGAAGTCGGTCGATCGCTGGTTGAAGCCGACCGGATTGAATTGGCTGGGCAGCTGTTGAAACGGGCCGAGTCGCAGGGGGTTACGATGATGCTGCCGGTCGATCACCTCGCCGCAACCTCTTTTGCTGCCGACGCTCCGTTTATCGTCTGCAACAGCGAGCAGATTCCGGCGGGGCATCTCTGTCTCGATATCGGTCCTGAATCGATAAAACTGTTCAGCGACACCATCGCCTCAGCAAAAACCGTCGTCTGGAACGGACCGATGGGTGTCTTTGAATTTCCACCTTTTGCCAAGGGGACATTCAGCGTGGCCGAAGCGCTCGCCAACTCTGCGGCGTTATCGATTGTCGGTGGTGGCGATTCGGTGGCAGCGGTGAACCGCAGCGGTCTGTCTGGCGCAATGACCCATATTTCAACCGGTGGTGGTGCCTCCCTTGAGCTGCTCGAAGGGAAGATTCTCCCCGGCGTTGCTGCGCTGACCGATTGCGGAAATTGATTGTTCTGACGAAGGAGAACCAATGCGAAAACCGTTGATCGCCGGCAACTGGAAGCTGAACAAAACAGTTACTGAAGCAACCGAACTGGTTTCGAAATTAAAAAACGCTGTGGCTGATATCGATACAGTCGAGATCATGATCGCTCCCCCGTTTACAGCGCTCAGCAGAATCGCTGACCTGCTGCAAGGGTGCAACATTACCCTCGGAGCCCAGAACTGCTACCCGGAAGCGTGCGGTGCTTTCACCGGGGAGATCTCCGCGGAGCTCCTTAAAGATGTCGGTTGCCAGACGGTGATTATCGGCCATTCCGAGCGGCGTCAACTCTTTAACGAACCGGATAATTTCATCAATCGTAAAATGAAGGCGACCTTAAAAGCCGGGTTGACAGCGATTCTCTGTATCGGCGAAACCTTGCAGGAGAGAGAAGATGAGCTGATGTTTGACGTACTGACTACGCAACTGCAGGCAGGTCTGACCGGGTTGACGGCAGAACAGATGCAAAAGGTGGTGATCGCCTACGAGCCGGTCTGGGCCATTGGAACCGGTAAAACCGCCAGCAGCGACGAAGCGCAAGAAGTCCACTCTTTTCTTCGAGGCATTCTGCAGGGGACGGTCGACCAACCGACCGCCCTGGCAACGCGGATTATCTACGGCGGAAGTGTTAAACCGGACAATATCGATGGCCTGATGGCGCAGAACGATATTGACGGAGCCCTGGTCGGAGGAGCGAGCCTCAAAGCCGGGGAGTTCGAGCGAATCATCCGATTTCAATAGCTTTTTTACTTTGCCTTTAAGATGAACTGTGATAGTGTTCGCGCTTGTTTAAATTTGCCGAACAGGAGTGACATTAAAAGATGGATACATTGCTGGTTATTCTTCATGTAACAGTCTCTATTGCCCTGATTATTATTGTATTGCTGCAGGCTGGAAAAGGCGCCCAGATTGGTGCCTCATTTGGTGCCGGTTCAAGCCAGACCGTTTTCGGTGCAGGCGGCGGCAAAAACTTCATGCACAGGGTTACGGTCAGTGCCGCCATCATTTTCATGCTGACCAGTCTTACGCTCGCTTATTTCTACGGACAACCTGGTTCGGCGAGTATCATGCCGGAGAAAATTCAAACGGCTCAACCCGCCGCACCGACCCCGGACGCTCTCCCTGCTCCGACGACACCTTCGGCGCCAGCAACAGATAAAGCAGACAAATAAGACGAAAAAACCGTTTTCTCTATTGACACACAGAGAACGAATCAGTATATATATTTTCCCTTTGCCGGAGTGGTGGAATTGGTAGACACGCACGCTTGAGGGGCGTGTGTTCGAAAGGACGTGCGAGTTCGAGTCTCGCCTTCGGCACCAATTAAGATAACAATTCAAAACAGTCCAGAAAAATTCAAAAAACCCGCTAACCAGCGGGTTTTTTCGTATTTAACGTCTTTTCCCGTCCATACCCATGCATTAACAGCCAGATTTTTGGAAGGAAATTTGAGTGTTTAAACCGATCTGAACAGGAACGAAAGGGCCACCCCGGCGAAGATTCGGGAACTAGCCGCGACGCTCTGCCGCAAGCGACCTTCGCCGCCGCTCAAGGGGAAACCCACGCAATTGGCCTGCGCCTGCGTCGATGTCATCGGCAGTACCAACTTTCTACACGACAAAACACAAGAACCACACCTGCCGCTGAAACAGCTCTGTGAACTGTTCGGCGTCGGTAAGAGCACGGCGCTGACCAAGGCCAGAAACATTCAGGACGCCTTGGAAATCTACCAGCTTTATCCGCGCTGGACCCTGCCGAGCAAACTGTACGACAACCCGCTGGTCTGGATGGTTCTGGTTGATGGATTTATGGTCGATATCCGCAAGGCGCCGCTGGAGCTTCAGGAAGAAGCCTTCCGGCACGGTCTGATTCCTCTTATCCCGGAGAGATAATTATGACTACCACAGGTCGTAACGAGCCCTGCCCTTACGACAGCGGCAAGAAATACAAGAAATACTGTCTGGACAAGAACCAGGCTGAACAACGCGCCCAGCGTAAAGCGCAGAAACTTCTGCCGCCTGCAAGCGCTGTCTCATGGCGGGAAGAGCCGGACGCGTGTGACGAGGTGCAAGAGTGGGAAGTAGACCCCTACATGGAGGACTTTTATTCCCGCTTTGACACCGCCAACTTCACCGAGCGCCTTGTCATGTTCCAGGAGATGATGAGCCAGAATCAAGGCACAAAGGGTGATCTGTTCGATATCTTTGCCGTGCTTCAGGAATCGGCAACCGACGACACGGCACGCCGGGAACTGAACAAAATCCTTGTCGAGCTGCGTCGACAACGCCCTGACTGTTGGGAAGAGAATCTCGGATTTTACGTCCATTTTTTTCTGGCCAATGCTCTGGCAACTGGTGACACCAGCAATATCGACGCTTATTTTCTGGAGGCATCCCGACAACCCGCCCGCCATATTGATTATTACGGA
>JACUTX010000191.1 GCA_014859615.1 Desulfuromonadales bacterium
TGGTTGAAATATTTATAAAGGGGGATAAGGTAGTGCATCACCGTCAGACAGGAGAAAAAAATGGGACACAAAGACGCGCAGCACAAAGAGCGGGAGACAGAATCGCGCAAGAAGGATGAAAAGCTGGCAGAAGAGGGAAAAAAGGCGTGTCAGGCGCCTGATTACCACAAGATGCACCTTTGTGTATTGAAACATATGGGACAGATGCAGCTGCTGGATGAACTGACAGAAAACCCGACCCACCGTTGTTCGCGCTGCGGCTGTTCATCGAACAATCGCAAGAACCTCTGCCAGCCGTACGAACTTTAATCGCTCAATCGCCCTGCGCCAGCACCTGGCGCAGGGCGGCTACCACCCGCTGATTCTCCCCTGCACTGCGTACCGCCAAACGAATATAGCGATCACCAAGTGACGCAAACCCGCTGCAATCCCGAATCAGAATCCCCACGCTGCTCAGCCGCTCTGTGAGCGTCGTGGCATTTGCCCCTGCATCCGGCAGCTGCACGAGGAGATAATTGGCGACGCTGTCAAAGCTGCGCAACCCGAGTTTGTGCAGATCTTCAACCAGGCGTTGCCGCAATTCGGGAATAACGACGCGGGTGCGCTGCTGATAGTCGTGATCCTGCAGACAGGCGATTGCGGCTCGCAACGCCGGAGTATTGATCGTCCAGGGGGGGAGCGCCTGACGCATGCGCCGGATGAGAGCTGCCGGTCCGGCGAGAAAGCCGACACGCAGACCGGGGATAGCGTAAAATTTTGTCATCGACCGGAGAATATAGAGATTATCCCGGCCCGCAAGCGCAGAGAGGAGTGACAGCTCCGGGGCAAAATCGACAAAAGCTTCATCAATCACCAATGCGGCGCGTCCCGCCAATCGGTCGGCGAGATACAGCAGCGGCTCACGATCAATGCCGGCCCCGGTCGGGTTCCCCGGGTTGGCGATAATCACCAGACCCGTGTCGGCATCGAGCGCCGCCAGAACGGCGTCAGGATCAAACTGAAAGTTATTTTCCACCGTCAAGGCAAAGTGCTGAACATCGGTTCCGGCTTGCAGCAACGCCTTTTCATATTCACTGAACGCCGGCGTCACAATCAGGGCCCGCTTCGCGCGCAGAATTCGGGGGAGGAGATAAATCAGTTCGGTTGAACCGTTAGCGGCCAGCAGATTCGCGGCCAAAAGCGCGTGATGTTCGGCCAGAGCGGCAACCAGCGATGCCGCATCGATCTCAGGATAATGAACGATCTCATCGAGAGCCTGATGCGCCGCCGCCAACGCCGATTCCGGCGCACCGAGCGGGTTGATGCTGGCTGAGTAATCGAGAATCTGTGTCAGCGGCAGTCCGAGTTCACGTGCGAGACGGATCGCTGCACCGCCATGTCGGTCCTGATTCATCCGCGTAGCATCCATAGCAAACTCACTCCGATCAGCAGAGCCAGAAATGAACTGGCATAGAGCAGATGTACCATCCTGCGATAGCTGTCGACCGTGATCGGACGATCAGAATCGCCGAGAGTCGGCTTCTCCATTCGTCTCCCGAAGTAGATCGCAGGGCCACCGAGCCCAATGTCGAGAGCGCCAGCTGCGGCCGCTTCGGGGTAACCGGCATTGGGGCTGCTGGGCTTGCGGGCATCGCGCAGCATTGTCTTTAACGCCGACCAGCCATTCAACCCGAGGGGGAAGGCGACAATAACGATCAGCACGCCGGTCAACCGGGCCGGAAGCAGATTCAGCAGATCGTCGAGCCGGGCCGACGCCCACCCGAGGTCACGAAAACGATCATTTTTGTAGCCGACCATCGAATCGAGGGTGTTGACCCCCTTGTAGAGCATGGCGAGAATCGGGCCACCAAGACAGAGATAAAACAGTGGCGCGATCACGCCGTCAGAACTGTTTTCGGCCACGGTCTCGATACAGGCGCGCAGAATCTCTTCTTCATTCAGGTGTGCCGTATCACGGCCGACGATCGACGACAACGCCCGCCGCGCATCGTCGAGCTCGCCCGCGGCGACCAGATCGACGACGATCTGGCTCTCTTTGTGCAGTTGGCGCAGCGCCAGAGTGGTAAAGGCGAGATAGACCGCAACCCCGGCCTGCAGCAGCGGATGAACCGCTCCGGCGAGCCAGAGGAGGCCACCGGTCAGACCGCCGGTCACCAGCAGAACCGCCAGACAAAGGAGGATACCGGCAAGACGCAGATCGTTGAATCGTTGCCGGAGCTGAGCCTCGAAGGTCGTGATCATTTGACCGATGAAGATCACCGGGTGATAGAGGAAGCGCGGATCACCGAAAAACAGATCGAGCCCGACGGCGATCAGTAACAGGGTCGGCTGCATCCATTACTCCTTTTCCACGGCCACCAGGCTCAGGATCCGGCCGAGATCGAGATGCGCTTCGAGGTGGTCCGCCAGCCGGTCGAGTTCGGCATCAATTGTCGGGATCAAGGTTAGATCGCGCGCGACCAGCCCCTTTTCGCTCCGTAAAGTGGTCAACAAGCTGTGGCGCAGCGTGTCGTTGTCAAACAGTCCATGCAGATAACACCCCCAGACCCGCCCATCGGCAGAGCAGGCGCCGTCGAGAAGATCACTCTTTTCACCGGAGCGTTCAACCAGCGTAAAGAGCGCCTGGACCCCTTCGTCGTAGCAACTTTCGCCGAGATGAATCTCATAGCCGATGATCGGCGCTTGTGCAGCCAGACCGGTCGCCGCTCGGCCGGAATGCAAGGTCGCCCGTACCTGATGGGTCTGTTTCTGTTCAGCAAGACGGGTGGTGATACCGAGCAGACCGAGACCGCACGCCTCGGTCTGTGCCGATTCGAGACGCCCCGGATCGAGAATCGCCTGTCCGAGCATCTGAAAACCGCCACAGATCCCGATAACCCGGCCACCGGCGGCTTGAAAATCGAGGATCGCCGTCGCAAAGCCGTTCTGTTTCAGCGTTGCCAGATCATCGAGGGTGCTCTTGGTCCCGGGGAGGATCACCAGATCACAGGCGGCGAGATGAGCCGGATCTTCCAGATAGATCAGATCGACATCGACCTCAGCTTCAAACGGATCAAAATCGCTGTAATTGGAGATTCGCGGCAGACGGACGACGCCGATGGTCAACCGATCGGTCGCCGCGCTCACAACGCGCGGCTTTCGATCGAGGGCGACAGAATCTTCTTCCGGCAGATGCAGATCGATCCACGGCACGACGCCGAGCACCGGCACCCCGGTCCGCTCTTCAATCTCTGCGATGCCGGGTGCCAGCAGGGAAACATCGCCGCGAAAGCGATTGATAATCACTCCGGCAATCCGATTGCGTTCATCGGGGGTCAGCAGCTGCAAAGTGCCGAGAATCGCCGCGAACACCCCGCCGCGATCGATATCGGCCACCAGCAGCACTGCAGCATCGGCCATCGCCGCCGCCTTGAGATTGGTGATGTCATGCTGACGCAGATTGACTTCGGCAATGCTCCCGGCCCCTTCGAGAAGAATCACCTCATGCTGGGCGGCCAGCCGATTATAGGCCGCACAGACCTCGGTAAAGGCGATCGGTTTATAGGCATGATATTCGGCGACGCTCATATTTCCCACCGATTTTCCGGCAATCACCACCTGACTCCCGAGGACCGAATTCGGTTTAAGCAGCACCGGATTCATATCGACATGAGCAGGAAGGCCGCAGGCGGCCGCCTGCAACGCCTGCGCCCGGCCGATCTCCCCCCCTTGTGGGGTCGCCGCAGAATTAAGCGCCATATTCTGCGCCTTGAACGGGGCGACATCAATTGTGCGCCGTTTCAGCAGACGGCAGAGACCGGCGGTGATCAGACTCTTGCCGACATCGCTGCCGGTTCCGCCGATAAACAGCCCCCTGGCCCGGTTCGGCGCAGCAGAGGCTGGCGTCGCGCCATTGTCCGTGTGCAGATAACGCGCTGCATAGCCGCGCGGCGTAATCATCCGTCCGGCATGATCAACTACGGTCTGGCTGTTGCCGATAATCATCAGGCTCAACATATCGACTTCGTTCAGATCGAAACCGCCCAAAGTATCGACAAGAACCATCTCTTTGGCCCGGGTTGCGTTGCGTACAATCCCGACCGGGGTATCCGGTGCGCGGTGCCGGAGCAGAATCCGCCGGGCGGTTTCGAGATGATCGGGGCGCCCCTTGCTGCGCGGATTGTAGAGCGCGACGACAAAATCCGCCGATCCGGCCGCATCGAGCCGACGCCGGATCAACGGCCAGGGGGTGAGCAGATCGGAGAGGGAGATGACAGAAAAATCGTGCATCAACGGCGCACCAAGGGCGGCGGCCGCCGCCTGCACCGCCGAAACGCCGGGGATCATTTCAATATCAACGTCGCCAGCGCTACTTTCGGGCTCATTCGCCAGTTCGAGCACCAACCCCGCCATACCGTAGATCCCCGCATCACCCGACGACACCAGCGCGACAATCTTTCCGGTTGCCGCGATCTTCAGCGCCTGCCGGCAGCGATCGACCTCGCTCATCATCCCCGAAGCGATCACCTCTTTACCCGCAAGCAACGGCGCGATCAGATCGATATAGGTCTTGTAGCCGATGACGACGGTCGACTGATCAAGAGCTTCGCTGCAGGCCGGGGTCATCTGTTTCAAATCACCGGGACCGAGCCCGACGACGTACAATTGTGCCATAAAAACCTCAAAAAACTTTTGCAGCCAGGCGCAAAAGGAGTCACACCTGGCGTCTCTGCGCCACCGCCACCGTCACGTTGCCGCATTTTTGTTTACAAACGATCATTTCGCCACCCGATCCGGCAGCCAGGAGCGCCGCCGGTTCGCAGACGCCGGTCGCCCCGACCGCCGCCAGAGCGTGGCCCGACGGCGGACTCGGCACTGCGACCCGGTTCAGCTCATCGGAAGTGTAAAAATTTATTGGCAGATGGGCCCGCTGCGCGTAATCGAGCAGCCCCGCTTCATCCTTCTTGGCGTCGATGGTCGCCAGAGACGCGATGCTCCGCGGATAGAGCTGCATCCGGGCAAAAATCTGCGCCACCAC
>JACUTX010000192.1 GCA_014859615.1 Desulfuromonadales bacterium
TCGGCCAGATGCTCTAAAACCGTCGGATCATCAGGAATCCCGGCTATTGCGCTTTTCAGCTCAACAAGCGCCGCTTCAAACCGCTGCATCCGGTAGAGAACCCACCCGTAGGTATCGCGAATATGCGGGGCATCCGCCAGCTCGAGCGCCTTGAGAACCATCGATTCTGCTTCTTCAAGATGCACATTCTGTACGGCATAGGAGTAGGCGATAAAATTGAGAGCTTCAGCATGGTTCGGATCAAGCGCAAGGATTTTTCTGGCAGGCAATAATGAGGCGGCCATCTTGCCAGACTGATCGAGCAGGAAAGCCTGGCGCATCAATAACGTCGGATGCTCAGGAAATTGAGCAAGTCCGTCTAAAAGAGCCTGCTCAGCAGCAGGCCAGTTCCTCTCTTTGGCATAAAGCGAGGCGACAAATTCGTACAGTTCAGGCATCGGCTCAAGTTTGGAGAGGTGTGCTTCCAGCAGCGTGATCGCCTCCTGATTCCTCCCCAGCTTAGGCAAGAGATAGGCACGATGGATAACAGCATCCGGGAACTGTTCAGAATCGACTGGAACCTGACCAAAAACGGAAATCGCCTCTTCCCATTTCTCCCCCGCCTCCAGAGCTATGCCGAGCGCGTAGTAATTCGCCGCATCGGGGCGACGGGTCAACAGATCCCTGAACGGCTGTTCAGCCAGTCCCGGTTTTTGCTGTTGGAGATAGATCAAGCCTATTCTGTGCACAGCATCCAGATCGTCCGGGTTTTGTTGAACGATTATGGTTAACTGTTCCAGTGCGAGGTCGAGACGATTTCGATCGAGAAAAATACGTACCAGCTGATACCGGATGCGAGAGCTCTTTGGCGACCGCTCGAGGTAACGCGAATAAAGAATGACGGCCTCTTCTGATTTCTCTGTCTGCAGATAGATCGATCCGAGTTCCAATGTCGCCTGTTCATGATCCGGCGCAATGTTCAACAGGGTTTGATAGGCATCGACCGCCAACAGAGGTGAATCGGCAATGAGATAAATCCGCGCCAACGCCAGATGGGGATTGATGGCTTCAGGTGATTCTTTAATTAATTTTTCAAGAAGAGCGATGGCTGTGGAGATCTCCCGATTGCGGGCATGCGCCAGAGCCAAATAGAGAGTAATCTGCCGATCGTCAGGTTGCAGACGCTTTGCTGCAACCAGCGATTCAACAGCTGCCGGATGATCGCCGAGGAGGGTCTGCACTTCGGAAAGAGCGAGATAAGCATCGCTCTGATCGGAGTCACGCAGCAAGGCCGCCTCAAGAGCATTTCGAGCCAGATCGAGTTCCCCCATCTGAAAAAGAATCTCCCCCTTCGACATATAAAGAAAAGCCGATTCAGGATCAATCGCGATCGCCTGCTCTATTGCCGCCAGACCCCCTCTTAAATCACCGTCAATACTCATCAGGTTAGCGCGGGCAAACGCCTCCATTGCAGCCGATTCAGGGTCAATGTTTCTGTTCACTTCATCGGCCGTCGAGGAGAGAACCGGCAACGCCGGTGCAATACAACCGCTCAGACCAAACAAGAGCAGACTGTACGTCAATTGAGGGAGCAGCCGACGCAGCTTGAAAAAAAAGCGTTTCATATATAAAATCTCACAGGGATAGAAGAAAGAGAAAAAAACGTGCCAAAACAATCAATTAACAGCGTGTAAAACTATCATACGGACCGATCTGCGTCAATTTATTCTCCTTTCATTCTCCCTTTAACGGCCGGAATAATTCCCGCGAAATCGCCGTACAGTGACGAATCCGGAATCGGAAAAATAATTATGTCGCATTATCGACAGAAGAAGCTATAATTACAGAGATTTTAGAGAGGACGTTGTTATTTTTTCCAGGTTCGTTTCTCCTTTGATAAACCGATCAGGGGGCTGTCTGTTTGAAACATCTTGATGAAAAATCGATGCTGGTACGTATCAGGGAACTATGGGGGGCATTTTGTCTCCTCGGTATCGTTATGCTGAATTACCCTTTCATTCATATTTTCAATAAACCAAATGATGTTACCAACGGTTTCCCGCTGATGGTGCTCTACCTGTTTGTCGGTTGGCCAATCTCCATTTTTGTTATTTACCTCTTTTCCCGCTACCTGGTGAATCCCGACGCCGTCACCCGGTCGGATGAAAAGAAGGTTGAGGAGCTGGAGTAAATGTCATTAGCTGTCGTTGCGCTGATAACGTTTCTTTACATCGGAGTGCTGTTCGGTGTCGCCTACTATGCCGACTACCGTCGCAGCCAGAACCGAAGCATTATTTCCAACCCGTACATCTATTCATTGTCGCTTGCCGTTTATCTCTCCTCCTGGACCTTTTTCGGCAGTGTCGGCTGGGCCGCAACCCTCGGTCTCGATTTTTTGCCGATCTATCTCGGGCCGACCCTGATTGCCTTCACCTGGCTCTTTTTACTGCGCAAAATCATACGGGTCAGTAAAGAACAGAATATCGTCAGTATCGCTGACTTTATCTCCAGTCGTTACGGCAAATCCCAGATGCTGGGCGGTTTGGTGACGATTTTTGCAGTCGTCGGCATCATGCCTTACATTGCACTGCAACTCAAAGCAGTTGCGCACACCTTTGACACGCTGACCCACGTTGACCCGAGTCAACAATACTGGATTGACACGGTTCTCGCACGGGTTCCCCTGATCGATACAGCCTTCATTATCGCCCTTCTCCTCAGTCTGTTTGCGGTGTTGTTCGGTGCCCGTCATCTTGACACGACCGAGCGGCATGAAGGGTTGGTCGCTGCAATTGCTCTGGAAGGGATCGTCAAGCTGATCGCTTTTGTCGCTGTCGGTATTTTTGTAACGTACGGTCTTTTTGATGGCTTCAGCGATATTTTTGCCCAATTCAGACGAGCACTTCCTGATCGCGAGTACCTGCTCTATCTCGACCCGGATCAGACAACGTACATTCGCTGGTTCACACTCATTTTTATCTCGATGATGGCGTTTATGTTTCTGCCGCGCCAATTCCATATCATGGTGATAGAAAATTCTGATCCCGACCATGTCAAAGATGCCATGTGGCGCTTTCCGGCCTACATGTTCATTATCAATCTGTTTGTCATCCCGATTGCTCTCGGCGGGTTGGTTCTGTATCAGGGTGATACCAGTAACGCCGACTACTTCGTGCTCAATATTCCCCTTGATGCCGGAAACAGCTGGCTGGCGTTACTCGCTTTTCTCGGCGGATTTTCCGCCTCGGCAGGGATGGTAATGGTCTCCTCTGTCGCCCTTTCGACCATGATTCTCAATCACCTGGTCATGCCGGTCATCCTCAGACTCAACCTGGCCAAAACCGGTATTTCAAGGTTGCTGATCAACATTAAACGGATCGGAATTGTTGTCGTTGTTTTTCTCGGCTACATCTACTACCACTTTCTGGGCGAATCATCGGCTCTGGTCAACATCGGACTGATTTCATTCATGGCGGCCACCCAGTTTGCCCCGTCCCTTATCGGCGGGTTATACTGGCGACGCGCAACACGCAATGGAGCAGCGGTCGGACTTCTGTTCGGATTTATCTTCTGGTTTTACACCCTGCTTCTCCCTTCCTTTATAAATGCTGGCTGGCTGGATCAGAGCATTCTCAATAACGGCCTGTTCGGGATAGCTCTGCTCAAGCCGTTGGCGCTGTTCGGTTTAACCGGCTTTGATATCTGGTCGCATGCCCTCTTCTGGACGATGTTTGCCAATATCAGCAGTTTTATTCTCTGCTCACTATTGTCATCACCCAGCGCAGACGAGGCGGAACAGTGTGACAAATTTGTCAGCGCCCCGGGGGAAGCGATCCGCACCACAGGCTATGAGCGGATCAGCAAAGCACCCTCTATTGTTGAATTCGTTGATCTCATGTCAAAATTTATCGGTGAAAAACAGGCCCATCTGGCCATATCCGATTACCTTGGCGACCGGACCATCGACCTGAAAGGGAGCCTGTCGGAATTCGAGCTGCCGGGTTTAAAACGGTTCACGGAACGGACCTTGGCCGGTTCGGTCGGTGCCGCACCAGCCCGGATTATTATTGAGAACTACCTCGAAACACGGGGGAGTCAGATGGAAGATGTTTTTGACATTTTCGGGTCTGTCACGCTCAGTCGCACAACGAGTCGCGAGCAACTCGGCATTCTCTATGAAACGGCTCGCATTGTTGCCAGCGGTCAGAAACTCCAGACAATTCTCGACTCACTTCTGCTTCTGCTGCAACAGCAGTTCAAATTTGATCTTTGCGTTATCCGGATCATCGACCCGGAAACAGCCACTCTCGTCGTCAAGAGCCAGCAGGGGATGTCGACCTCGCATCTCGGCTCTTCCGAACGGGATCTCAATACCGAAACCTACATCGGCGAAGCCTTTCTCACCAATCGTGAAATGGTGATCAACGATACAGACTTTATGGACAAAACCATCTCCAAACAGATCGTCCAGAGCGAAGGGATCACTTCTTATGCCCACACCCCGATCGCCATCGAGGGGGAACCGATCGGCATTCTTTCAGCCTATTCAAAAACGGCCAAAGGAATTTTCACCACCGAATTTGTGGAGATGTTCCACAATCTGGCCGGGCAGATCGGCGTTGCCTGGCGCAATGCAGAACAGACCGAAAGCCTGATTGTCGCTCGGGAACGCGCCCGTGAGCTCGATATTGCCAAAAACATACAGCTCAGTCTGCTCCCGACCAGAGTCCCCAACATCCCCGGCTATCAAACTGCCGGTATCTGTATTCCGACGAAGCAGGTCGGCGGCGATTATTACGACCTGTTTGTTCGCAGCGATCAACATATGGACGCAGTGATCGCCGACGTTTCCGGGCACAATGTCGGATCCGCTCTGATTATGGCCGAAACGCGCACTTTGATTCAGGCAAGTAAAAACCGTCTTCTGACTCCGGCCGAGCTCCTTTTTGTCATCAATGAATTTTTTTACGACGATCTCACCAAGACAGAACTGTTCATCTCCATGTTTTATCTGAGCATCGAC
>JACUTX010000193.1 GCA_014859615.1 Desulfuromonadales bacterium
TTCGTAAATTACCAGAGATGCGCGACCTTTACTGAAGAATCCTTTGTCATTGATCACCATCAGTAGCGCCAATTCTTGCTGACCGTCGTTATCAATATCTGCTAAACGAAAATCAGCCAAATAGCCATTTTGAGGCCGAGTGTGCCAGACTTCGCTCATTCCCCTTCTGTCCCATTGCATGGCGTAGATGCTTCCCGGACCGAGATTGGACGTCTGCGCAATAATCCCCTGCCCGGCATTACTAGGCACTAATATAATATCTTGGGTCCCTGACTCCAGGCGAGGAGTGATAAAGACATCATGTAAGCTGTCACCAGGTCCGCCCGAAAAATCCGGACGCTGGAAAAAATTCCGCGAGCCGCCATAGACCTGCGAACTTTGCCACAATTCTTCTCCGTCTGCCTGTAAGATACGTAATTTATTTTTAACTGACAAATTCGCATACAACAGTTGACCATTTGTCGAACTGAAGGGAGCGAAACCGAACAGCTTGACTTTCCACGGAGTAGGATAAACGGCACCTGCTGATAATTTATTCTGCTTGAGATGCATGTGATAGATTTTGTGACCAAAATCTTCATGTTTTGAACCGCCAGCCTGACCAAGCAAAACCCGACCTTCACCGGGGTGTTCGACCGCGCGTAAAAAATATGCAATGTTATCCTGCGTAACCTTCAATACACGTTTTTTAAATTCAAGTCGCAATGCAGCTGGCAGCATATTATTGATCGCAGTCAGGTAGATTTCTGGTAGACCGTCGCCGTCAAGATCGGCGTAATCAATCGCCAGATATTTATCGGCCTGATGCAGAGTAATACTCGTTAATGTCTCCAGACCAGTAAGTGTATGCCTGTAGAGCGTTAACTTTCCACTACGATCAAGAATCGCCGTCTCCTGCTGCCCGTCGCCGTCAAAATCGGCAACTTCCAGACCGACGACATCACCGTTGAATTCATTAACCGTACGTACCCCTTGCCAATCATTTTTCTCAGCGACGACAATTCCACCCTGCGCTGCTTCTGCATCAAGTGGAGCAACGATAGCAGTTGATGGAATTGCTACCGGCATAACAGGGGCTGCCGTGGAAACCTCAGAAGCCGTTACCACATGCTCTGCCACGGAATAGCTGTGCAGAATCTGAAATGCTGCGCCGCGTACGTCGAGTTCTCCATTTTGGTAAATGAACAACAGCGGTGTATCCAGACCGTTGACAGCTTGAGGTGTAGCCGGACGCTGAGCCTGGGCTTCGGCGTAGTTCTGCCAGTCCAAAACAGGCAGAGCGGCGCGTAATTTTGCAAAGAGTCTTTGCCCCTCTTTGTTGTAATCCCAGAAAGCCGCCTTGACGTTACTGTAGCGCAGGATAGTATCCCCCTTGGCAAAGGTTGCCCCTTTTTCCAGTGATCTGGCGTGAGAGTAGCCGGAGCGAACCTCGGTCACCTGCAGATATCCCTTCACTTGATCGAGGGTGCCAAGCTGCTCTCCGGTGACCGGATGCAAAACCGGCGCACCGGGAATGACCACCGAAAACAAGTCCCCCGTCATCACTCCATGATTCGCATCAAGATCAATCAGATACTCTTCGTCGACCGGCATGACGATAACTCCGGAGACAGGCTTAAAATCCGCTCTGAGCTGATCGGAAAAGTCGGCACACGATAAAGCTGGCATAAGCAAGAGCAGGCCAAGCAAAAAAAGAACAGTGCGTTTGATCATCAGCGACCTCTTCATAGGAAAAACTTTCGGGAGACAGACCGCCGGACAGAGAAAATATCCACGCCATCCGGTTGAAAAAAACGGCCGGGCACAGAGCCCGGCCGTAATTATGCTGCAATACTAGCTTAGCCGGTCAAATCAGAAGCCGACGTTAACCATAGCAACTACTTTGAAAACATCGTCGGCATCAACCGCACCGACTTTGTAGAAATCGCCCATGACGCCGTAAGCGCCGCGGAGGCTGACGTCATACTTCTCAGCAAACTTCTTGCCGATCATTGCGTCAACTTCAAAACCGAGGTCTTTGCCTGCTTTGGAGACAGGACCACCATCGACTTTGTCATCAGTAGCAGTGAAGTAACCGGCGCCGTACTTGGCGTACATGTCGTTCCCCAACTTGACGTCGCCCGAAACGGTGAGGAACATCAGGCCGTAACCAGCATAAGCAGCATTTTTCAGAGCGAGAGCGCCTTGGCTACCGTTATTGTAATAAACGTCGGTGAGGAAGATCATCAGGTTGTCGTTGTGATACTCAAAAGCACCATACGACGGATCAAAAGTGTTTTTGTCTGTAGCGTCATCGTCAGCCGAGAAGTAGGCAACGTGTGCCTTTATGTTGCCAAACGGCATCTTTATTTTGCCCTTGAGGTCAGCAGCATAAGCAGAACCTTCTACGCCACCAGTGAGATCAGAGGACTGGTTTTTGTAGAGGATGAAAGCTTCGAGACCGATATCCGCAATCTTGACATCGCCATTCAAGCCGACATACATGTTGGTATTATCAGCAGCATTGTTATCGAGATAACCGAGGAAACCGGTGAGGCCAACGGTGTCGCTGGCTTTTATGCCGAGGTTCAGACCGTAAAAGTCAATGTCGTCCCATGCGTCGCGAACGCCTTCATTAAACTTGGAGTAGACGAAATTGGTTTTGATCGGCCCCATATCACCCACAACATTGATGCCAGCCATGTCGTCGTGGACTACAAGGGATTCAAACGGATTGCCGGTTCCCCAGCCGAGAAGACCGGTGCGAACGCTCCAGGAGGTGTCCGGGAGTTTGAAATGGACATAGGCATTTTTGGTCTCGACGTTGACGCCATCGGTACCAACTTGACCACCGTTACCGATAGAACTTTTAGACTGTTCTCCCCAAGGGGTATCAATTTCCGCAAAATAAACCACAGAGATGTTGTCGTTGAGGGTGTTGGTCGCCATGAGACGCAGACGGTTGTCGATGAACGATTCGGTATTCTCTGCGGGGGTTAACGACTGACCAGTCGCCTGCAGGCGATAGTATCCGTTGACCTTGAACTCGGCCAGAGCCGGGGTGGCGACGGCGACGATTGCTGCCAGAGCAACCAGAGCCATTACTAGTTTCTTCATGCTTTTCCTCCTGAATTAAAATGTGCTTTCGTTCTTTTTGCGAAAAGATCTTTCGCATGCCCCCAATGGGCTTGTTACTCAAACAGTTTCATTCAGTGTTACCGCACTACAAATTTGCACCAGATTGAAAAAAACTTTCCCCTCTACATCAATAACGGGTTTTTGGTTGTGGATCGTTGGCAACGTGAAATACCGATCGTTTAAAGCTTTTGGACGGACTCGATAGATCTGAAGAACAGAGTTTCCTGGTCTCGACACCCCCTTTCCGTACGTAATTTCACTTTCCCAGGGTCGCTACCCCTTCAAATCGACGCGAAATCTTTTAATAAGCTTTCATTCACATACAACAACAATGCCAAGCTATCCAATGCGCGAGAAATCGTTCTATTCTCTACCTGTCACCACTTAATCGCATACGTCTTCGAAGTGAAAAACTGTTTCAATTACGCCTCACTGCGGCGTTGCAACAACGATCTGTAAAAAACGGGCCTTCAACTTTGCGATCCCTCGCTTCACCTTAGTCAAGCATCTTCGTCAACTGTCGCTGCAGGTCTGCAGCGGTGATCAGGCCGCGCTCGCGGGTAACCTTGAAATCGCGATCGATCAGCAGCACCCAGGGGATGCCGTAGAGACGGTACGCTTGAGCGACTGTGCCGTCATCGATCAGCGCAACAGTCGGAACTTTAAATTTACGCCGTTGCAGATACTCTCTGACCGTCAATTCCGGTTCGTCCGCCACAAATACCTCAATCAGAACAATATCGTTCTCGATCAGATACGGACCGATTTCTGCAAACTCCTTGATCTGCTGCTGACAGCCGGGACACCAGGTTGTCGCGAGCTTGAGAATGATTGTCTGGCCGCGATAATCTGCGAGGGTGACATTCTCGCCAGCCAGATTCAACAACGCGAACCCTGGCGGCTCACTGCCAATCTCAACCGCCCCAATCGGTGCCACTGAAACCAGCCCAAACAGTAACACCGTCAGCGCGATCCACCCTCTCGGACAGAAACAGTTCCGACTCAGCTTTGACAAACAGCTCTCCTTAAAAAACATCAGCTGCACAGAGGAAACAATGTTTCATCCTGTAGAAGATGTTCACACACTACACTCTAGCAAAAGTTGCTGTCAAGGCTAAATCGACATAAAACAAACATCGTTTTAGATATATATTCATTAAAATAACAGCAACGTCAGATTGGAACTTAATGCTTCCCCGGCTGACAGAGTTCCGTCAGCACGCCACCGGTCGCCCCGGGGTGCAAAAAAGCGATCAAAGTGCCGTGCGCACCGCTGCGCGGCGTCTTGTCAATCAGCTCTACGCCATCGCGCTGCAGATCCGCCAGAGTTTGAGCGAGATCCGCTACCTCATAAGCGATGTGGTGCACCCCTTCGCCTTTTTTGGCGAGAAACTTTGCCACCGGTGACGCGTCGTCGGTCGGCTCCAGCAGCTCGATCCGGCTTGCACCCACAGCGAGAAACGCGACCTTGACCTTCTGCTCCACAACGATCTCATCCCCCTCGAACAACATGCCGAGGGTGTCGCGATAAAAGGGGAGAGAGGCCGTAATACTCTTGACGGCGATGCCGATGTGATTGATTTTTTCTATCATGATAGAGAGCGCTCCGTTTGTTAGATCAATGTGAGTAAAATGCAAAGATTCAGTATCTTCAATTTTAAATAAAAAAACTGTCATCCTCGAATGATTCTATCGGGGATCCATGGTCTGAAGCTGGATTCCCGATTAAACCCTCGGGAATGACAGAGTGGGATCGTCTCGGGAACGA
>JACUTX010000004.1 GCA_014859615.1 Desulfuromonadales bacterium
ATTGCTCCGGCAGCAGAACCGGCATCCCGGCCTGCAGACGTTGTAACGGAAGTCGACCCGGGCCATAAATCCCCGCAACGCGCAGAATGACAACCGGGACAAGATGTGCAGCCCCCCACTTTTGCAGAACGTTTTCGGCATCAACCCGGCGTTGCGCGCGGTCTGTCTGCGGATTAACCGGTCGCTTTTCGTCAACGATTTCACCCGCGCAGTCCCCGTACACGCCGCTGGTACTGACGTAGACAATCCCTTGAGGGGTTGCAGGGAGCCGCATGCTGAGACGGTCGCAAAGATTTCGAACCCGGCTGTCGACTTCGCCGGTCGGCGCTGGCGGGGCGAGATAGAGGATACGAAAACCGGCGGTCGGGAGCGGCTCCAGGCTCCATGGCTGATCGAGATCAGCCTTTATCGCATGGGAAAAAAACAGCCCTGTTTCGTCGAGAGGAACAGTCCGTCCGACAACCGTAACAGCACACCCTTGATGATAAAGCCGTCTTGCCGTTCTCTTGGCGATATCACCATAACCGATGATCAGACAATCTGATTGCCTCTGCAAAACACCCTCCTTGAATATTTATCCTGCTTGTAGATAAAATCATGATGATAATGGTAGAATGCAAGGATTCGATGAGGCTTCCATGAAAAAGGCGCTCCTACATTTCCCCGCCGACGGGATTCTTTCAGCCCGGCTTGAACCGATCCTGCTCGCCAATGGGCTCACCCCCTGGCCCATCGATCCGGAAACTCTCTTTACCAGGAGCTTGGAGGCGACCGCCGTCATTCTGCTTCTCGACGGCGATCTGTTTGCCAGTCATACGCCGGAAGAGCAGAAACGTCTCGCCACCCTCTGTTCGCTAAAGCATCTGTCGGTGCTGATCACCGGCCGCTCACCACAGTCGTCTCCCCCTCCGACCGACCTCCCCTGGACTTGCGGGGTGATCCGCAACAGCACCGATGCACAGGAGTGGGGTGAAAAGATCATGATCTACCAACAGCTTGGCGCCCTCGAACGGGAGGTTTTCAACTTGAGAAACAAGATTGCGACGCACTGGCGCGAGGTTGAAGAAGATCTGCGTTCGGCAGCGCAAATTCAGCAGAGCCTCCTTCCGAAGCGACTCCCGTCCCTGCCGCATTTTAACGTCTCCTGCCACTTTCAACCGTTTGAAAAAATCGGCGGGGATCTGTTTAATCTCTGCCAGATTGACGAAGAGACGATGATGCTGTTCCTTCTTGATGTCAGCGGGCATGGTATCTCATCGGCGCTGGTGAGCGTCTCTATCTATCAGAGTCTGTCGTTACAGACCGGTCAGATCGTGAAACGAATGATCGACAGACCCCCTTACTACCGGATCTTGTCGCCGATCGAAGTGATGACAGCGCTCTCCCGTGAATACCCGTTTGAACGCTTTGAACTCTTTTTCACCATCATCTATATGTTGATCAACATTCACACCGGAGAGACCCGCTACTGCAGTGCGGGTCATCCTCCCGCTCTTCTACAGAGAAAAAACGGCGAACAGCAGCGTCTCTCCATCGGTGGCGGGCTGATCGGCCTGCCGGGGACCGGGCCGTTTGAGGAGGAGAGACTTACCCTGCATCAGGGGGACCGACTTTTTCTGTTTTCAGATGGATTGATCGATCATTGCGACAATTCCGGAGAGTGCTTCGGTGAGAAGCGGCTGATCGAGAATCTGACCTCCACGGAGCGGACCCTGCAGCAGTCGTGTCTGGCGGGGATCGATGCAATGTATAATTTCCGCGGCGAGGAACCGCCGCAGGACGACGTATCACTTCTCGGCATCGAATTTACAAAATCAGATGCTTAGAGCAGACCGTAACGTTGCAGCACCTCATCCGGAGCGGCGTCAAACTGTGAAAATTCCATGACGAAAGTACCGCGCCCCTTGGTGGCACTGCGCAGTTCGGTCATATAACCGAAAAGTTCCGACAATGGGGTCAGCGCCGCGATCACCTCGACCCCCGCAAGGGAGTGCATCCCCTCGATCCGCCCCCGTTTCTGCTGCAGCCCGCCGAGAACTTGTCCGGCATTCTCCGACGGCACCGTAATCTCCAGCCGCATCACCGGCTCAAGAAGAATCATCCCGCCCTTTCTGGTCGCCTCCTGCAACCCTTTCTGCGCGGCGGCTTTCAGCCCGGCTTCGGTTGTTCTGCCGGAGCTGTTGTCGATGGCAACCACCCGGATTTCCAGATCAGTCAGCGGATAACCGAGTCCGGCCCCGATGTCCGATCCGAGCATCAGACTCTGCTCCAGCCCGTCCAGCCAGAGAGGGTTGATCGAAACCAGTTCACCATCGCGCGGAACAACGATCTTCCGGCCAGCCCCCCGCGCCAGCGGAGTGAGACAGAGTTCCAGATCAGCAAACTGCGACTTCCCCTCAAACTCGCGTTCGAACAGCTCCCGGTGCCTAACGCTTTTTTTCAGGCTTTCCCGATAGACAACCTGTGGCCGACCGGTTGTGACGTTTACCCCGAACTCCCGAGCTAGACGCTGAATCATAACGTCCAGATGCAACTCTCCCATGCCGGCCAGCAGGATCTGTCCGGTTTCGCTCTCTTCGCGAACGCGAAACGTCGGATCTTCCCACTGCAGCTTCTCAAGGCTCGGCAGCAGCCGCTCCTTGCTCTGAACATCTTTCGCTTCAACCGCAAGGTTGATCACCGGCTCCGGAACCTGCATCCCGGAAAGTTGTAAGATGTTTTCCGGATCGCAGAGACAATCTCCGGTCAGCACCTCCTTGACCCCGCTCAGCGCGACAATCGCACCCGCTTCAGCCTGTTGCAGACGCTCCCGCTTGTGGGCATGCATACGAAACAGGCGGGACACCTTCTCAATGTTGCCACTGTTGCCGTTGGCAACCAGATCTCCCGCCTGCAAATGACCAGAGTAGATTCGTAAAAAGGTTAATTTACGCCCTTCATCCGCTACAACCTTGAATGCCAGCGCACAGAACGGCTCTTCGGGGATAGGAGCGAGGTGGACCTCTGTCCCGTCGTCTCGTCGATGGGCGATGATTTCGGGTCTTTCAAGGGGGGAGGGCAGATAATCACAGACGGCATCGAGAAGCGGCTGAATCCCTTTGTTGCGCAGAGCTGAACCGAGCAGTACCGGAGAGAGAGCGCCGGCAAGCACCCCCTTGCGTAACGCAGCGCGAATTGCCGTTTGCGAAACCGGCTTCTCATCAAGGTAATCAGCCATGAGCTGTTCGTCAAAATCGGCGACCGTTTCGATCACGGTTTCACGCGCTCGCTTCAGTTCATCCCTGAACTCTTCGGGGACATCCTGATAGTTTACAATCCGGCCGAGCTTAGCATCATCAAACATCAGCGCCTGCCCGGCAAGGATATCAACGACTCCGATAAATCCGGCATCCAGACCAATCGGGAGTTGCAACAATACCGGACGGCCGTTGAGCCGGGTTTGTATCTGTTCCAGAACGCGGCGGTAGTTTGACCCGATCCGGTCCATTTTGTTAATCAGACAGATCCGCGGAACCCCATAGCGATCGGCCTGGCGCCAGACCGATTCACTCTGCGGCTGCACCCCCTCAACGGCACTGAAGATCGCCACGGCCCCGTCAAGCACACGCATCGACCGCTCGACCTCGATCGTAAAATCGATATGTCCAGGGGTATCGACCAGATTGATCCAGTGGTCTCGCCATTGACAAGAGGTGCAGGTAGCAGTGATGGTAATACCCCGTTCCTGTTCCTGATCCATCCAGTCCATAGTAGCCAGACCATCATGAACCTCGCCCATCTTGTGGATTTCATTTGTGTAATAGAGAATGCGTTCGGAGACCGTCGTCTTCCCCGCATCGATGTGGGAGATGATGCCGATATTACGCAGGAGATCGGATTGCGGCTGTTTCATGCGCGCTCTTCGAAGTCGGTTGGGGCGGATCAGTCCGCGCCGGCACTCAACCCTTTGCGAATCTCATACAACTGCTCCAGGTCGAGACCATTGTGTTCAAAGAACTCCCGTTCCAGCTCTTCGACATAAAAGCGATCGAGACCGCTGTTTTCGAGGAAATCTTCACGCAGAGCCACATCCCGGTCCGCGATAATTTCCGGCAGCAGATTATGAATATAGACCGCTTCTTTTTTGATATTAACAACCACATCGCGAAACAGCCCCTTCGGGATTGAATCGGTAATGATCTGCTTGTTAAGGAGCTCTTCGGTCACCTCATCACAAAGAGCTTCCTGTTCTGCTTTGGTGTTGTATTTGGAGTAAAAATTGCGGATCCGCTCCTTGATATGTTCGAGCAGAATCCGGTAAAGCTTCTCTTCGGCATCGATCATGCCGAGCTGATCGAGCAACCCTTGCACGGTCATCCGGTCACCGACGATATCGATCAGCCCCTTACGCAGAACATCAACCTTTTTGCGTCCGAAGTTGCCAAAATATTTATTATCGGCCATCGGCTCAAAAAAGAGCTGGTCAAACAGACCGGGCTGCAGCTCATTAAATTCATGCCGGTTGCCAAGCAGGCTCCGAATCACCTCTTCGGTGAGCACAACATTCTCCATGAACGCGAGCTGGTTGACATTGGCCGAGGTACTGTCGTAACGATCGAAGTAGGTGATGATATAGGAGAAAGCTTCGAGGAGCATGAGATCGGCACCATCACGGATCTTCTCGTCGCAGGTTTTGCCGGTATCGAGCAGAATCTGTTCAAACAGATGATCGCGGTTGTCGGTCGCCAGCCGTTTGGCATGGAGCAGCCTGATCATATCTTCGTTGTTGATCCCCGCATCAATCTCGCTCTCATGCAGGAAAATTCCGGCCAGGATTTCACGCGTCTCGGCAATATAGACCTGCTCATCATAATCGATCAGCTTGTCATGCTTGAGCATCTCGTCGAGGGTATAGAACAACGCGGTCGGTATTTTGTTGCGCACCGAGAGAGTTTTCAGGCGCGTCAGGCGGGCGTTCTTCTCGCGACTGATCTTCCCCGCCTGATTACAATCGATCAGGATACTCTTGTATTCATCAACAATCCGGCGATTGTCGGGGTGCTTGTACATGACATCGATACGGATCCGCTCCTGCTGATACTTGTCAATATTGAGGCGTTCGGCCAGCTTTCTCAAGTCAGCGAACTCCTGGTCCGGAATCGATTTACGTGTGAGATAAAGTTTGCTGAAAGCGTCGTGATACGCCTTGTGCTTCTTGTTGATCAATTTCACCAGATAAAGAGAGCTTTTGTGCCCGAGCAGATTAAACATATCTTCAACCAGATCGGCGTCATCGAAAAGCCCGACATTTTGACTCCGTTTGAGGAGTTTACCAAGCAGACGCAATATCGACTCCTGCTGGTTTTTATTGCGACCAGTCACCGATCCGGTCAGGAAGAAGGAGTAGTTATAGACGGCGTTCCCTTCAAAGAAGATCCGCTCAAAACTGATCTCGCCATCGGTTCTGTCTGTGAAAGCGAGAGTCCCGTCTTCGCCGTAAGCCGCCCCGTACAGGACGAGACGATTGCGAACATCCCCCTTCGCCAGGTCGGCCAGCGGTTGATCGACACCGAACATATATTCGCAAAAAGACCCCCCGTTGCCGCGATGCGTGATTCCGGTCTTATCGAGAACAAACTCATTTCCGGGGGAGAAGAGCCGCAGCGATTTCCCGTCAGTTTCATAAAAATAACAGCGGTAAGCGTCCCGCGAGGCTGCGGTCGCAAAATACTCTACGGTATCGTCTATATGCCCGTGCAGACGGACTTCCTGGTACATGGTCATCCTGTGGAGTGTAAAGTAAAGCCCGACAACGCGTGGCGCATCGGGGACGATCAGACTAATCGACCATAATCTTCAGCGTCTGGCCGTCGAAAGCAAAATCGATCCCGACCGGCAGTCCCTGCGCATGCCGATCATGATCGACATCATGGCTTAAGTGAGTCAACAGCGTCTGAGCGGCATTAATCCGCTCGGCCTCTGCAATCGCCCCGGCAATATTCAGGTGTGCCGAATGGGGACGGAACCTGAGAGCATCGAGAATCAGCAGCTTTAAATTCCCGAGTTGCAAACGAGCCGCCTGTGGAATCGCGCTGCAGTCGGTCAGGTAGGCGATCGGTCCGATCCGGTAACCGGTTGAACAGCCGCTGCCGTGCACCAGTCTGAGCGGCGTCACCGGCAATCCAAACAAAGAAAACGACCCGCCCACCGTCCAGACGACCAACCGGGGACGATAGAGCTTTTCGTCCTGCGGAGAAAAAATATACCTGAAGTTCTGTCGCATCGCCTGCACTGCGTCAGCGCTTGCATACAACGGCAGCTTGATTCCATCGCGATGATTAAACGGGCGCAGATCATCGATGCCGTGAATATGGTCTGCGTGGGTATGTGTATAGAGGACCGCATCGATTCGTTTGATCCCTTCGCGCAGCGACTGCTGGCGCAGATCAGTCGCCGTGTCGATCAGAATATTTTTCCCCCGATAACCGATCAGCAGGCTGCACCGGGTCCGCCGGTTGTGCGGATCGTTCGACCGACAGACAGGACAATCACACCCCGGCACCGGAACGCCGGTACTGGTCCCGGTCCCCAGCAAGGTGACCTTCATCACCTCCTGAATCATACTTTGAACGCGCCGACTTCTTCTTCAAGGGCGGTTGTCTGCTTGGTCAGAATCTCGACCACCTGATCGAGTTCGGTTGTCCGAACGGCATTCTCTTCGGCGATCTTTTTGACTTTACCAACAGCATCGACCACCTGCCGGCTCCGTTTTGTCTGATCGCGGGTCGCCTCGTCAATCCGCTCGATCATATTGCGAATCTGCTCCATGCTGGTATTAATCTGGCGGCTCCCTTTTGCCTGTTCCGCAGTACTCAGTTTCCCCTGTGAAGCGATCTCCTTCATCGATTCGGCGGCATGCGAAAGTTGGCGCGCCCCTTCTGTCTGCTGTTTGATCGCTGAAGCGATCTGCCCGAGCATGCTCGAAATCTGGTTGATCGAATCGGTAATCTGCCGGCTGCCGCGTGACTGCTCCTGGGTCGCCCGAACAATGCCACGCACCTGGTCAGCCGCTTTTAACGTACTGTTGCGGATCTGATCGAGTGCGGCACCGGTCCCCTTGGACCGTTCGGCTTCCTGGTGAACCCGATCACTGCCGGCACGCATCGCCTTGACCGCGCCATCCGTCCCTTTTTGCAGATTATTGATAATCAGTCCAATCTCGCGCGTTGAGATCGCTGTCCGCTCAGCGAGTTCACGAATTTCATCGGCAACAACAGCAAACCCCTTGCCGTGCTCTCCGGCCTGGGCAGCAATAATAGCCGCATTCAGGGCGAGCAGACTGGTCTGGTCGGCGACCTCATCGATAACGGTCAGAATCTTCCCGATTTCATTCGATTGACCACCGAGCTCCTCGATCGCGACCGCAGCCCGATCGACCATTTCGCGAATTTCACCAATCCCGTTGATGGTTTCATCGACGGCGGCCTTCCCCTCCTCGGCATCGTGAGCCGCCTCTTCGGCGAGATTGTGCGTTTTTTCAGCGTTCTCCTCGATCTCCTTGATCGAGGCATCCAGTTGGATGATCGACGACGCCGTCACCTCGGTTGAGGAGGAGAGGATCTCGACATTCTCCGCAACCTGCTGGCTGGAGACCGACATTTCGTTAATTGAACTGGAGACTTCATCGACCGTCGCAAACAGTTTTTCCATCTGCGATGCGATCTCTTCGATTGTGGCACCGAGTTCCAGCGTTGCCGAAGAACTCGATTCTGCTGATTCAACCAGCGAACCGGTACTCTCGGCAACCCCGGAAATACTCTCATCGATCCCCTGCAGCGCCAGGAACGACTCTTCCAGTGAAGCGGCCTGCTGGGCGGTGCCGTCAGAGACCTGCCCCGAAGCCTTTTTGATCTGGTCGCTGGCAATATTCAGACCTGAAGCGACTGCATGAATCCGGCCGATCATTTCGCGCATCTTCTCCAGAAATGCGTTAAAATTTTCCGACAAAACGCCGACTTCGTCTCTGGAATTGACTTCAAGCTTGCGGGTCAGATCTCCCCCCCCGGCAGCTATCTCCCTGAGATTGGAGACCACGGCCCCGAGCGGCTTGACAATGCTGCTGGAGACACCGATCCCGACCAGTGCCGCGACCGAAGTGACAACCAGCAAAATTACCAACAAAACGCTTTGCACCCGACTGGTAGCAGAGAGAACGTCGGTGCGATCGACAGCGACCAGGATTTTTTTGCCACTACTGCCGAGATCATTCGAAAAGAGACGATAGGAGACCCCCGCTATCGATATTATTTCGTTTTCAGAGACCAGAACAGCAGCCGACATCGATTTCAACTCATCATTTGAAGCTGCAATAACCGATGTCGCATCAAAAAATGCAATCTCGGCATCCACAAGTCCCTTGATTGTCCGGGCAAATGCGTCATCGATAAAGGCGACTCCGATCACGACGCCGATTTGCGTCCCGGAGAGAGAGACCGGCGCAGCACTGACGATGGCCAGGCGACCATCGATCATTGAGATATCGCTCCCCGCCGCCCCGCTAATCGCCGCGGCGACCAGTGGATGTTCCGTGCCGGTGGTCCGGGGGAGATCAAAACCAAAGGAGAGGCTACGCATCACCACGCTGCCGGATTGATCAAAAATCTGAACCAGATCGAGATTGAACACCGCCTGCGCCGTCGCAACCACCGTTTCTACCTGCGCAGCGTCTCTGGTCAATTCAAAATAATAGACGGCATTAACCAGATCGACGTTCGCCGACATAAGCCTGATATAGTTGTTGACTTCAGCCTCTTTGAGAGCAAGACTTCGTTCCACAAAATTTGCAACCTGAACAACTCGATGCAACATCGATTTTTCCAGCTCTTTCTCATTCAGGCCGGATACGACAAAGAGGATGCCGCAGATCGAGACAAAAGAGAGTCCAACCAGACTCAGGAGAATTTTCCAGCGGAGATTTAACGTTTTAATCATCATTACACCTATAACTGCCATCTTGGAAAGAAAGGGACAGGAAGCATAAAGTCAACAAACCCGAAGACATTTTTGCATCGTACGACTCTTTACACTCCCGCATCACGCTCGACATCAAAAGAGAGATCAGCCGCTCGTCTCACGTACCCAACGATCAATTGTCGCCGCCACATCCTCAGAAAGTCCGCAGAATTTAAGCCCCATCCCCGGCTCATAAAGTGACTTTTTTTCGAAATGCCGGGTCCAGACAACTTCGCAGGCGCACTGAATCGTCTGATTGATCGGTGCTGGGAGGGGGATCTCAACCTGATAGACTTCCCCCTGCGGCTTCGGATTGATCGATGAGATAAACATCCCGCTGCGACTGATATTTTTTGTGTAACCGAAAAAAACCTTTCCACCATCGTCCAGCTTGACCCTGAGGGTCAGCAGTGGAGAGCGCAGATTTTTCCGTTTATCAGCCTGAGTCTTTTTTTTCGTCGTTTCCGGTTCTTCAGCCATTTTCATTTCCCTTTTCGGTCATTTCGCGCATTTTACCTGAAAGCAGCGGTCCGAGAAAGAGCTTTTTCAACCAATGACCCGTTATTTTGGCTAATTCTGAGGATTTTGAGCATCCGAACCAGACTCTTTCCTTCTGGAAGAGATCTTTGCTGCAGCAACTTCGGAAGACTCTCTTCTGCCGTCTGCATCGCAAAAGGTCTGCCGGCACAAAGTCGACGCAACAGACGCAGACTCTTCAAGCCGTCGAACCAGCCGTGAAAGGCCCGGACAAACTGACTTTGGGTCGGATGATTTTTCTGCAACCGATCGATGACCATCGCCAGCTTCTGCTCTCGCAGAAATTGTCCGAGTACCGGTTGCAACAGATCCGCCTCCGCCTGCAACTCCTGACCCCGCAGCGGCTCGTGCGTCGCCCGGTGCAGAAATTGGCCGAGCAGAAGAAACGCGCCAAGAGGGTAAAAAAGTTGACAGCCGGGGTCGGCCAGCAAACGGGAAAGGGCTGGACCGGTCCCGAACGGAACCCGATCTGAAATTCGCGCCGCCGGATAGACGCACGTCCCGTATATCGATTCGACGCCGACGGTTCTGGCCAGATTCTGCAGGAAATAAAAATCTTCCCCTGCCGGACGTTGCGACATCCCACCAGCACCAACATAGGCAGAGAGGCGACAGCTCATGGTACTGCCGACGCAGTGAAAAGCATACGGCGAACCTGCCAGCTGCAAGCCGAGAACGTAGCTGCGTAAAAAGAGTT
Source organism: Desulfuromonadales bacterium (assembly GCA_014859615.1). GTDB lineage: Bacteria > Desulfobacterota > Desulfuromonadia > Desulfuromonadales > UBA2294 > Kmv16. The sequence continues at coordinate 10,226 of JACUTX010000004.1, forward strand.
CATAGCGATCAATCGCCGCCTGCAATTGCGGCGATTCGGCCTGCTGGTGTGCAAATGAAACCACCGCACCCCCCGCCGGGCTGTTGGCAAAGTGCCGCTGCAGAACCTGAAGATAGTTCGGTTCGACCAGAGTATCGGCATCGAGACAGATCAGAATCGGGTCAATCGTCTGATCAAGACGATCCAGGACCCGGTCGAGACCGAGCCGTCTGGCAGCCCCGGCACCACCGACCGGCATTTCCAGACCGGCACTGACCGCATCGATCCAGGCGAGCTGCAGCATACTGTTTAACGGGTCGTTTTTCAACTTTTGCAAAGTTCTTCGGTTCGAGGCAGTCACCGCTGCAGACGCCTGCGCGGTCTGATTGAGAACAACCAGAATCAGTGTTCTCTGCAACTGCTCGGATGAGTTTTCGGCCAGGCTGGCCAGAGTGCGAAACAGCCACTTTTCTTCGTCGCAGGCCGGAATCACCACCGCCGCACTGTATTGATCGCCCGCCGTCCCGGCTATCTCCCAGGGACCAACCACCCCCTTACGGTCGAGGTAACGCTGCCGGGCACTCTTCACGATAAAGAGATCCCGACCCGATCGATCTGCCGCAACGCGGTCGCCACCGGATCAGACTCGCCGGACAGCCAAAAGATTGTGGCTCCGTGCCGCTCCATCCGCCGGAACCAGGTCTCCTGACGCTTGGCAAATTGACAGATCGCCGAATAGAGTTTCTGCTCCATGTCGTTTCGGGTCAATCGCCCCTGCAGATAGTTTGAGATAAAGCGGTATTCAAGACCATAATAGTCGAGCGCCGCATGACTGACCCCCTGGGCCAGCAAGGTTTCGACCTCGGCGATCATCCCCTGTTCCAGTCTTTGCCGAAGTCGCAGTTTGATCCGCTCCCGGAGCTGCTTGCGCGGCCAGCCAAGACCGAAGATCAGAGGACGGATATCCGGCGCAGCCGGCTGTTCCACTCCGGCCCGCTGCGCCTCTGCCACCTCAATCGCCCGGAAAAGTCGTTCGCGATCATCAAGATCGGTCCGATTGTGTTGCTCAGGACGTAAACGAAACAGCCGCTGGCGCAAAGAATCGAGGTCGGCTTCGACCAGTTGCGACCGCAACGCCGGATTCTGTGGCGCCGCGACCATCCGGTACTGTTTGAGCAAGGCGTCGAGATAGAGTCCGGTCCCGCCGACGACAATCGGAAATCGCTGCCGACTGCGGATCGACTCGATCGCCTGATAAGCAAGATTCTGAAATGCGAAAACACTGAATTCTTCGCCGGAGTCGAGCAGATCGATCAGATGATAAGGGGTGTCACCGTACTCACAGAGATCCTTGCCGGTGCCGATATCCATACCGCGAAACACCTGCCGCGAATCGGCGGAGATGATTTCTCCGGTCAGATGACTGGCCAGAGCGACGCCGAGCGCCGTCTTCCCTGAGGCGGTCGGGCCGAGCACAACAATCAGATTCGCGGGGTTCTTGATCATGGCGGTACTGTAAGCGGTTTAAAGAAGAATGGCAACGTTCGATCAACCGAAACGGATCAAAAAGACCCCGGCCAGAATCAGACAGCTGGCCAGAAACCGGACCCGACCAAACCGCTCAGCTAAAAACAGCACGCCGATGGTGACGGCAATCAGCAGACTCACCTGCCGAACCGGCACCGCGTAGCTGACCGGTGCCATCTGCAGACCGTAACGAAAAGCGACAAAAGAGCAGAGCATTACCGGCCCGGCGATCAGAATCGACCAGCGGTTTTGCCGCCACTGGGCAATAATTCTCCCCCGGTATGAAGAGCGCGTCAGATTGAGGGTCATCAGCCCAAACATCATGATGACCAACAGCTGGGTAAAATAGAGCGGTGGATAGAGCATCACCCCCTGTTTATCGAGAATCGCCCCGATGGAGTAGATGAACCCTGCGAGAAGTGCGGCCCGGACGGACGGATTATCGAGACTGCGCAGCGGCCGGGTCAGCTCAAGCAGGCTCCAGCGCTGCATCTGGATCGTGTAAGTACCTAAAAGAACCAGAAATATACCGAGACCGCCGATCAGGCTGAGCTGTTCACCAAACAGTAACATCCCCCAGATCGGAACATAAAGAATTGACGTCTGGGAAATGGGGTAAGCAAGGGAGAGATCGCCAGTTTGATATGCCCGGCCATTGAAAAGATGATACAATACGAAACAGATCGCCCCCCCCAATGCGAGCAGCAGGACAGCGGCAGTCGGTACCGGCCACGGTTCCGGGCGGATCCAGATCAGCAGATTGAGCAGTGTGCCGGAAGAGACAAACATCCACCAGATAAAGACGGTCTTGTCCTGGCTGCGCTTGACCAGAAGATTCCAGAGGGCGTGCATCAGGGCCGAAACCAGAATCAATGTAAACGCTTCAGCAGACATGGAGTGCATTCTAGCCGATGCCGAAAATGTTAGCGATAATAAAATATTTCATTTTTCATAACCTTTATTAAAACATCAGAGAGGGTTACCGATGACGACACGTTCCGAACATGATTCCATGGGTGAAATGCAGGTACCGAGTACGGCTCTGTATGGAGCCCAGACCGCCCGCGCTTACGACAATTTTCCGATCAGCGGCATCCGTTTTCCACGTCCATTTCTGCGTGCCCTCGGCCTGATCAAAGAGCATGCGGCCCGGGTTAATCATGAACTGGGACTGCTCGACAACCAGACCGCCATGGCGATCATGGATGCCGCCGGGGAGGTCATCGAAGGGCGACTCGACGATCATTTCCCCCTCGATATTTTCCAGACCGGCTCGGGAACCAGTACCAACATGAATGCCAACGAAGTGATTGCGCATCGGGGGACGCAGCTGCTTGAAAATGCAAGCATGACCCTCCACCCCAACGACCATGTGAACCTCGGTCAATCGAGCAACGATGTCATCCCGACCGCCATGCACCTGGCGGCCGCCGAACAACTCGTTCATCAGCTCCTGCCAGCCTTGCAGGCGTTACAGCAGACTCTGGCAGAAAAAGCGACCGCGTTTGACGACATTATCAAGATCGGCCGCACCCATCTGCAAGACGCCACCCCGATCCGCCTCGGGCAGGTATTCAGTGGCTACGCCCGACAGGTAGAGTTAGTCTGTGGCGAGCTCGACCGCGCCGTGACAGGGCTGTGTGAACTCCCTCTCGGCGGGACCGCCGTCGGCACCGGCATCAACACCCACCCCAAATTTGCCAGACAGGTAATCGCCGGTATCGCTGCCGTCACCGGCCTCCCGCTTATGGAAGCGACCAACCATTTTGCCGCTCAGGGGGGGAAAGAGCAGGTAATCGCGGCGAGCGGCGCATTAAAGACCACCGCCGTCGCCCTGTTCAAAATTGCCAACGACATCCGCCACCTCTCCAGCGGCCCGCGTTGCGGGTTAGGCGAACTGAATCTGCCGGCTGTTCAGCCCGGCAGTTCAATCATGCCGGGAAAGGTTAATCCGGTTATGGCTGAGGCGTTGATGCAGGTCTGTGCCCAGACCATCGGTAACGACGCCGCCATCAGTATAGGAGGGCTCTCCGGCAACTTTGAACTCAACGTCATGATGCCGCTGCTGGCGCACAACTTGCTGCAATCGATCGAGCTGCTGACCAACGGAGTTTTCCAATTCGACCGCCGCTGTTTGCAGGGCTTGACAGCAAACCGTGAACGGTGTGAGGCGTTGGTCGAGCAGAGTCTGGCGATGTGCACCACCCTCGCCCCGATTATCGGCTACGATCAGGCCGCTGCTCTCGCCAAACAGGCCGCCGAAACAGGAAAAACGATCCGCGAAGTGCTGCATGAATCGGGACTGCTCTCCAAAACCGAAATCGAGCGGCTGCTCGATCCCAGACCGATGACCGAACCGGGGCTGGTAAAGAGTTGAACAGAAATCAGCAAAAAGGAAATAGAGGGGTGAGATCAGATCTCACCCCTCCCAAACAAGATGCTTCAGATGAATCGACAGGGATTGACAAGTAAATCAGGAGTTAAGACCGCCCCTCCCCGAAAGGGGCGTCGGGAATCGAGAGGCTAAGAACTCAAGAAAACGAACCGACAGCAAGAACCTTGGAGCAAAACAAATGCCCCTTATTGTACTCTTCTGAGCCTCTTGCAAAAAGATTGTCATCCCAAAAAGGCCTCTATCGAGGATCCAGCGTTTTCAACCTTTTAAAGAACGGGATTCCCGATTAAAATCACTTCGGGAATGACATAAAAAGACTATTGCAAAAAACCCTTCTTGTTAACACTTTTGCATTCCACCGTGACGGATAATCTCACCATCCACCTGATAGACCACATCCTCCGCGATATTAGTCGCCAGATCAGCCATCCGCTCAAGATAACGTGAGATTGACAGATAAAAGATCAACCCTTCCAGAGCAGGGAGATCGTTTTTAATCGCCGCCTTAACCTTGGTAAAATTACCCTTGTGCATCATGTCGACCGCATCATCATTTATAATAGTCTTGCGGGCCAGAGCGCTGTCCCTCTCGACCAGAGAATCGAGGGACATTTTCAGCATATTTTCAACCAGTACAGCCATCGTCGCAATATCATAGGGAGATTTCATCCGCGCCACGTTCCCCAGATCGATCGCCCGATCGGCAATATTAACAGCTAAATCGGCGACCCGTTCCAGGTCGTTATTGATCTTGAGGACAGAAACGATAAAACGCAGATCGGCCGCAACCGGCTGGTGCAAAGCGAGAATTTTCAGGCAATCTTCTTCCAGCTCGATTTCGATATTATCGATCTGGGCGTCCCCTTTTTTCACCTGGGTCGCCAGTTCTATATCTCCGGTCAACAGCGCCTGCACCGACTGCTTCACCCGACTCTCAACCTCGGCCCCGAGAACCAGCAACTTTTTTTTCAACTTATCGAGTTCCTGCTGCAGCAAAACAGCCATATTCAGATCCTTTCAAAAAAAATCAAATCAGCCGAAACGGCCGGTAATATAATCTTCAGTCTGCTTATTATGCGGTTTGACAAACAGCTCCTTGGTCAACCCGTATTCAATCAGATCCCCTTCGAACAAAAAAGCGGTATTATTAGAGACCCGCGCCGCCTGCTGCATATTGTGTGTAACGATGATAATGGTAAAATCCTTACACAACTCACCGATCAGCTCCTCGACCCGGGCGGTCGACTTCGGATCGAGAGCACTGCACGGTTCATCCATCAGAATAACTTTTGGATTGACGGCGATCGCCCGGGCGATGCAGAGCCGCTGCATCTGCCCTCCCGACATCCCCAGGGCACTCTCCTGCAGCCGGTCCTTCACCTCGTCCCAGAGCGCTGCCCCTTTCAGGCTGGTTTCAACCCGCTCATCCAGAAAATTTTTATCGTTCTCTCCGGCAATCCTCAGGCCATATACGACATTTTCATAAACTGTTTTCGGGAAGGGGTTCGATTTCTGAAACACCATGCCAACCCGTCGCCGCAGTTCGATAATGTCGGTACTCTTGTCATAAATATTTTCGCCATTGAGCAGGACTCTCCCTTCGACCCGGCTGCTGTCGATAAGGTCATTCATTCGATTAAAACAGCGCAGCAGTGTACTCTTGCCGCAGCCGGACGGACCGATGAGCGCAGTGACCTGCTTCTCGGGAAAAGCGATATCAATGCCGTGAAGCGCCCGCGCTTCACCGTAGTAAAAACGTAAATTTTCAACTTCAATCACCGGGTTGTTGATCTTTATGGGTGTCATGATTCAGCCATTCTCCTAAAAAGTTCCAAAAGTATAACGTTTTTTCATCTTGTTGCGCAGTCGGATCGCCACGCTGCTCATCAGCAGCACGATCAGCACCAGAAGCAGAGTGGTAACAAAGACCATCGGCTTGGCCGCCTCAACATTGGGCGATTGAAAACCGATATCGTAGATATGAAAGCCTAGATGCATGAATTTGCGCTCCAGATGCACAAAGGGGAAGTTCCCGTCGATCGGCAGCGACGGCGCCAGCTTGACCACCCCGGTGATCATCAGCGGCGCCACTTCACCGGCCGCACGGGCCATCGCCAGAATCAGTCCGGTCATGATGCCGGGCGACGCCATCGGCAAAAGCACCTTATAGAGGGTCTGAAATTTGGTCGCGCCGAGGGCATAGGATCCTTCGCGCATCTCGCGCGGAATAGCGCCGAGCGCCTCTTCGGTGGCGACAATCACCACCGGCACCGTCAACAGTGCCAGCGTCAGGCTCGCCCAGAGAAGTCCGCCGGTCCCGAAGGTCGGCGTTGGCGCCCGCTCCGGAAAAAAGAGGAGATCGATACTGCTGCCGATTCCGTAGACGAAGAAAGCGAGGCCAAAGATGCCATAAACGATAGAGGGGATTCCTGCCAGGTTGTTGACGGCGATCCGTACAATTCGTACCACCAGCCCCTCCCGGGCGTACTCCCGCAGATAGATCGCGGCAATCACCCCCAGAGGGAAAGAGAAAAGACTCATGACAAAAATCAGCATGACCGTACCGAAGATCGCCGGAAACAGCCCCCCTTCCGTATTCGATTCACGCGGCTCCCCGACCAGCAGTTCCACCAGCTTATGGCCGTAAAAAATAATTTTTTCGCCGACCGTCATCCGGTTTGGGGAGTAGACCTGAAGAATATCAGCCAGGGAGATCTCCTTCTTTCGACCGGCGGCGTCGGTGAACAGAGCCACGCCTTTGCGAATTTCGGTGACGCGCCGCGACTGCAGGTTGACCAGACTGTTGAACTCTTCTTCCAGGCGACTCTTCTCTTCCAGCAGTCTCTGCCGCTTCGGGGCTTGCAGCGACACCGATTGATAATCGAGCTTCAGCAGCTTTAAGCGGAGCTGTTCCATACGGTAACTCGCCCGGTTGAGCCGCTCTTCGAGCTCAGCCAATTCATCCAGCGCCGTCGTAACCCGGTCGAGTTCTTTTTGCAGCGACACCGGAGTTACCGGCACGTTTTGACCGCCGATTTTAAGCTGTTGCAAAGTTCCGTAAAAATCTCCATGCTCGACCCGTTCCAAAACCAGCAGCTCTTGTGGCTCTGTTTGCGAAACGATCTGCGCTTCGTCAATCCAGCGGAAATCGAGGCCATTAAGATCACGATTGGCAATCTTGTACTGACGCCGCAACGCCTCTGCATCCGGGCTTTTTTCAACCTGCATCTGTTGTCCGAAAATCCGGCTCCCATCCTGCAGTTCCAGCTGTTGAATCGCAGATGGCCAGAAGACTCCGAGACCATTGACCATGATAACAATCAGCAGAGTCAGAGCGCAGAGCAGCGTTACGGCCAGAGCCGAGGCGGAGAGCCAGACCATCGGCTCACCAACCCGCCAGAAAAAATATTTCGATTTACGCATATTCAACCCCTTAAAATCGACCATACTTGGCGCGTAGACGCTGGCGAACAATCTCGGCCAGAGTATTGACGACAAAAGTCATGACGAACAGGATAACGGCCGAAAGAAACAAGACCCGATAGAGAGAACCGTCGACAGGCGCTTCCGGAATTTCAACGGCAATGTTGGCCGATAAAGGGCGCATCCCGTTGAAAATACTCAGATCGATAATCGCCGTATTGCCGGTCGCCATCAAGACAATCATCGTCTCGCCAACCGCGCGTCCAAAACCGATCATGGTCCCGGCAAAAATACCGGGAGACGCCGAAGGGAGAATAACCCGCCAGACCGTCTGCCAGCGACTGGCACCGAGAGCCAACGACGCCGCTTTGAGACTCGGCGGAACATTGGAGAGGGAATCTTCGGCAATGGTGAAAAGAATCGGGATCACCGCAAACCCCATGGCAAATGCGATAATAATAGAGTTACGCGGATCGTAGCGGGTTCCCATTTCAGTAAATAACCACTGCTTGAGATTACCGGCAAAAAGCAGGTTTTCCACTCCCGGCCCCAGGGTGGCGGCGATGGCGACCGCCATGATAATCACCGGCGCGATCGCCAGAAATTCGAAACCGCGTTCCACTCTTTTCAGCGACTCAAATTTGCGTGCCCCCTGCCAGAACAGAATACTGAGCATCAACGCCGCCGGGACCAGAATCAGAGAGAGAAACAGGGAACCGAGGGAGCGTTCGATCAATGGAGCGAGCCAGAGAGCCGCAAGAAAACCGATAATAACCGTCGGGATCGCTGCCATCACCTCGACGGCAGGCTTGATCACCCCGCGCAGGCGCGGCCGGGCAAACTGACTGGTATAGATGGCGCCAAAGATTGCCAGCGGCACAGCAAACAACATGGCGTAAAAGGTCCCTTTTAAAGTCCCGAAAATCAACGGTGCCAGACTCATTTTCGGCTCGTAATCGTCGCTGGCCGAAGAAGATTGCCAGGCGTAGACCGGTTCCGGATAATTTTCATACCAGACTTTACCGAAGAGGGTCCCGAAACTCACTTCCGGGTGCGGGATCTCCAGTTTCCAGCTGAGCAGAGTATTCTCTTTGGTCAAGGCAATCAGCGCATTGCCCCGGGTGGTCAGGGCGAATCTGGCGATTTTCCCCGGCGGGTTTAGCTGCAGCAAAAAACGCTCGCTGGTCATATGATCGAGTCGCAATCCGTCGGCCGACAGACTGAAAACGGTCTTGTCACGCGAAGATGGCGAAATCATCTCGATCCGTTCATGATGACCGGAAAGCTCGTGAATTCGGGTCAGAACCGGTTGCTGTTCCCCCTTGCGCACCGGAAACCAGGTCGTGATCCCGCCACGATCATCACCCACCGCCAGCGAAATATCACCAAATACCAGATTCAGTGCGGTGATCGCCCGTTGATCAGCAAAAGCCTGAAGCTGATCAACCCGTTCTGGTGCATCGATATCGCTCAGATCCCAGCGCAGCAGCTCCCCCCGATCGGTTCCGGCGTAAAGCTGGCGTCCATTACTGCTCAGAGTCAGCGTACTGATCCGGCCATTCACAGTTGCATCGAGTTGATGCTGATTCTCAAAAACTTCTGCATCGCCCAGAAAATTTTCGGTCACTGCACGCTGATAGAGCTCTATTGTCCCCTCGGCAAGCAGATCGACCCGGGTCTGACGCCCCTGTGCATCGACGCGGACCAGAGTCTGCACCGAGCGCCCCGATTCCGGTGCGACAAAACGGGCCAGCCGTTCCAACTTGTAGACGATGCTGCGTTGATTGTCGTTGTCAGCATCAAATACCGGAGTAAATCTGACTTGTTCGACGGTCACCGAGCCATCATCCCAGAGCAGGGCATGTTTCTGATGGCCGAAGCTCTCCACCGACAACAATCGGGTCGCGGTGCCATCACTGGAAAACTGCTGCCGGGAGAGTTCGCGCCCCCCTTTGATACTGAAAAAAACCAGTTCACCACGATCATCGAGGGTATAGCCGGTCTCCAGATATTCATCCATACCGATGGCCAGAATGTTCTGCTGTTCAACCGACTGCAGCTGCAGACTGGAGTAGAGTTGCGCTGAAGGGGAGAAGAAGAGCGGCAGGGAGACCTTGGCAATCAAGACCAGAATAAAGATAACGCTGAAAATAATCATCATTCCGCCAGCGGTAATCAACCAGCGGGCGAGGCGATCATTGCGCTTGATTTTCTTAAGAAAGGCTGGATTCATAAATCCTCAAACTCTATCTCCTGGATCACAAACAGGCTCTCTCCAATAAAAGGAGAGAGCCGCGATTTGTGGTGCTTTTTCTCGCCGCAAATCAGTCGAGGAGTGCCAACTGCTTTTTAGCAACCTCAGCAGTCAGCGGCAGGTAACCATCTTTCACCACGATCTCCTGCCCTTCTTTCGACAGTGCATACTTCAAGAACTCTTTGACCAGGGTCGGCAGCGGCCGGTTCGGCTCTTTGGCGACGTAGATATAAAGGAGGCGCCCGAGGGGATAGCTGCCGTTCAAGACATTCTCGTAGCTCGGTTCATACTGCTTGTCGCCATCCTTCTTGCCGAGAGGGATCGCTTTGACCCCGGAAGTTTTGTAGCCGATACCGGAGTAGCCGACCCCTGCTTTATCTTCCGTCACACCAAGAACCACCGAAGCACTCCCGGGCTGTTCCTTGACCGTATCTTTGAAATCCCCTTTGAAGAGTGCTTTCTCTTTAAAGTAGCCGTAGGTTCCGGAAGCGGAGTTACGGCCGTAAAGACTGATCGGCTTATTCGCCCACTCACCGGTGAGGCCGAGTTCCCCCCAGGTCGTGATGTCACGAGCTTCGCCCCCTTTACGGTTTTTCGAAAAGATCGCATCGACCTGCTGCAGAGAGAGTCCGGAAATCGGATTATCCTTGTTGATAAAGACCGCCAGGGAATCGAGCGCGACACCGATAGCGGTCGGCTTGTAACCGAATTTCGTCTCAAACGCCTGACTCTCTTTATCTTTCATCTTCCGCGACATCGGCCCGAGTTGACTGGTCCCCTCGATCAAAGCCGGAGGAGCGGTACTCGACCCCTTCCCCTCGATCTGAATATTGACATTCGGATATTGTTTACGAAAACCTTCGGCCCAGAACGTGAGCAGATTATTCAGGGTGTCAGATCCAACACTGTTCAGGTTGCCGGCGACCCCCCGCACCTTGACGTAATCACTGAGGTTAACATCAACCTTGATCGGAGCGGCGCAAACGCTGCCGACGGTCAGAATCAGGGTCAACAGAACCAGACTCATTTTTTTAAACGTTAATAACTTGCTCATCTCTTTGCATCTCCTTGTCTGTTTTTTCGTTAATTTATGGACAGAAGAATGAACCCGGATTGTTAGGTGGATGTTAGCGGCAAGTGAGAAGTTAACTAAAAACACTATCTGGGTTTCATTTTACCACTTTAAAAGGTTGTGTCTGCGCGTCAGCAAAAAAGCGTGAACGCTCCCCGCAAAAATATCAAAATATTCCAAACGACATTCGATCTTAATCTTCTGCTCATAATCACCGGGTAGTTTTGTTAACAATTCAGGAGGAACAAATTTATGCAAATTCTTATTTTTGTCGGGTATCTGATTCTCTTCATCGCACACGGGATCATCATTTATCGCGAAAGAAAAAATAGAGCCGACCAATTGGTCGAGGATATTCTACGCTCGAGAAAGTAGTCCTCCACGAGCAGGAGTTATTTTAAGTGGCGGGGAAATTTCGGCAACATGCGTCGTCGGTGCCTGACCGTGAGAAAAACTCAGGCCATGCCGACAGCAATCGGTCTTGTTAAAGAGGACTCCAGGAGGACAACTTGCAAAAAAAACGGCCGGACTAAAAAAAACAGAACAGGTTACGGGACAACCGGCAAGAGCAGAGTAAAACTGCTCCCCTCACCGGCGACACTTGTCACTTTCACTTCAGCACGATGAGCCTGAGCGACATGCTTGACAATCGAGAGACCGAGACCGGTGCCGCCAAGATTGCGACTTCGCGCCTGATCAGCCCGGTAAAAACGCTCGAAGATTCGGGATTGATGCTCTTTCTCGATCCCGCAACCGAAATCCTGCACCCGAATGCCGATTTTCGATTCCAGCTCCAGCGCTTCGAGCACCACCTCTCCCCCCGGATCACTGTATTTGATGGCGTTTGTCAAAAGATTGATAATCGCCTGTTCCAGAAGGGGCGCATTGATCCGGGCATGGAGATGCTCCGGGCAGTTGAGCTTAAGCTTGATCTGCTGCTGCAGCAGCAGACTTTCACAAGCCATTCGCGAACTTTCCAGAACCGGACAGAGGAAAGAATCCGACATCTCCCACCCCCCTTGCATCGCCCCCTGTTCGATCCGTGCCAGATCGAGCAGATCCTCAACCAGGGCGTTGAGCCGTTCATTCTGTTTAAAAATAATTTCCAGAAAACGCTGTTCGGCTGAGTCGATCGTATTCTCATCGAGCAGCGTTTCGACCGCCCCGCGTATGGCGGTGATCGGCGTTTTAAGTTCATGGGAAACATTGGCGACAAAATCACGCCTTACCGTCTCCAGCTGGCGCAAGCGGGTCAGATCGTGCAGGACAACCAATACTCCGACTCGCTCTTTCCGTTCGCCGATCAACGGAGTTGCCTGTACATGCAGGTAACGCTTGTTCGGACCATGCAGTACCAGCTCATCCTCAAGCGTCTCCTGTTGAGCCAGAGCCTGCCGGATGAAACGCTGCAGTCCGGCCTGACGGATCACTTCCTGAATCGGTCGTCCCGGTTTTAAATTTGGGGAGAGATCAAAAAGCGCGGCCGCCGCGCTATTCATACGAATAACCCGCTCACCGCCGTCGATCGCAACGATCCCTTCGATCATACAACCGAGTATCGCTTCAATTTCTCTGCGCTGTTCCACTTCGCGATCGATCTTTTCAGCCAAATCGACCGCCATCTGATTCATCGCCCCGGCCAGACGCCCCGTCTCTTCGGAGCCGGTTACTTCCAGTGGTATATCGAGCTCCCCGCGCGAAAAACGCTGCGCCCCGATCGTCATCAATTCGAGTGGTCGACTGAGGCGACGGGAGATCCACCAGCAGATCGGTGCCAGCAGCACCGCGATGATCAGGCCACCAAACGCCAGTTGCCAGTAAATCCCCGTAAGAGTCGCATCGATATCAGAGACCGACAGTGCCGTGCGAATGTATCCGATCAGTCGCCCTGTTTCGTAGACCGGAACCGCCACGTACATCAACTTCTCCCCCAAGGTATGGCTGAAGCGGACCGACGTCCCCTGCTGGCCGGCAAACGCCTGCAGAACTTCCGGTCGTTGACCATGATTATCCATCAACAAAGCATTGTCGTGAGAATCAGCCAGAACCAGACCATCGCTCAAGATGACTGTGATCCGGGTTCCGGACTGCTCGCCGAGTCGTTTAACCAGTTCTGTCAAACCCCTCTGGTCTCGACCGCTGAATTCTCCCTTAAGCTGATATTCAACCAGTCGGGCGCGGGCACCCAGATCGATCGAAGTCTGTTCATAATGAAAACGACGCAGTTCGCCGGAGACATACCAGCCGACCACCAGCAAGACCAGATAGACCAAAATCAGATAAGAGGGGTAGAGTTGCCAGACCAGCCGACGCTTCTTCAGATTCATGCCCCCTCCTGAAAACGGTACCCAACGCCACGAACGGTTTCGATATAATGGCCGCATCGACCGAGCTTTTTCCGCAACCCGGCAATCTGCACATCGACCGCCCGGTCAGTAACAATGTAATCCTCTCCACGCACAGCATTAACAAGTTGATAGCGCGTGAAAACCCAGCCCGGTTTTCTGGCCAACACTTCAAGGACCTTGAATTCGGTAAATGTGAGTTCGACCGGTCTCCCTTCAACCTGCACCAGATTGCGCCCGGGGTGAATACTCAAAGCAGCGCGAATCAGCTCTTCGGCATCGGTCTCCTGTTGCAGAAAGCTTTTACGCCGCAGCACCGTCTGGATCCGGGCAAGCAGAACCTTGATACTGAACGGTTTGGTCATATAATCATCAGCACCGAGCTCCAGGCCGCGAACAACATCCTCTTCTTCGCCGCAAGCGGTGAGCATGATGATCGGGATCTCGCTGCCGGATTCACCACTGCGCAACCGCCGACAGACTTCAAGACCGCCGATCCCGGGGAGCATCAGATCGAGCAAAATCAGATCCGGACTTTTCGCTGCAATCTGCGCCAAAGCCTCTTCGCCATTCTCGGCACAGTCGGCACTGAAGCCTGCCTTGATCAGATTGAAATGAAGCAGCGCGAGAATATCTTCTTCATCTTCCACGACCAGTATCCGTTTTTTTGCCTCAGTCATAATACCTCGCTATCAAAGCAGACATCTTTTTCTTATTAACCGAACAGTGTAAGGATAGCATGAGGAGACGATAAAAAAGATCTGAAATCGTATTTTGATGTTGCAGATAATGCTGCACTGCATTGCGTAAAGTAAAAAAAGAGTAATTATTCACCACCCTGCTCAATCAGCACAGCATGTGGGCTACTGCTGTTGCCGGAGGGAAGTTAAGTGACAACGTTGGACGTAGGTAACAGTTGTAGACCGCATGCCGGAATAGAAGTGCTGAACAGTTACAAAAAAGATTAGACTCGAGAACAGGGAGAACATCAACTTCGGTCAGGAGTTAACCATGAAAAACAGCTTGCAATGCGGCATGACCTATACCCACCGTTATCAGGTTTCAGCATAAAAAACAGTTCCGTACCTCTATCAGGAATCGGCGCTCTTTCAGGCGATGCCTCAGGTCTTTGCTACCGCCTATATGATCGGACTTATGGAGTGGGCCTGTATGGAGGCGTTGCAGCCGCACATGGAAGAGGGGGAGATCAGTCTCGGCACCCGTATCTGCGTGTCACATTCGGCTGCCACTCCGCCAGGAATGAAGGTAAAGGTCAAAGTCTCTTGACTGGAAGTGGACGGTGCAAAGACAAAATGGTCGATCATTGCTCAGGATGAACAGGGGCTGATCGGGGAAGGGACGCACGAGAGGTTCTCCATCAACAGAGAAAAGTTCGAAAGCATGGTCGCAAAGAAAACCGGCCAAAAAAAATAAAGGATGAGCACCATAAGGGCCCACCCTTTGTCGCAGAACAGCGCAACAAAATACGCCGATTAACCGGTCATTTTGTCCTTCGTCATATCCTTGGCCGGATTAACTTTTCAGGCTCGCCACCAACCCTTCACCCAAAACCTGCTTCTGCCACTTTTTCAAACTGTCTACAGCATCTAAATCGGCAACCGAAACCGGGTTCAAGCGGGAGATCGTCTCAAGGGTTGTATTATTGATTAAGACGCCAGGGTCGAGCTGCAAGGCTGAGGCTTTATCGGTTCGCCACTGTTTGAGTTTCATGAACCTCTTTTCTGCGGCCGGATCCTTCTCGCGGCGCGGTTGTCGTGGAAAAACCGGCAACTGCTCATCCGAAACCGCGTTCCCCTGTGACAACGCCTGGAGCAGTTTCGCACCAAATCGCTCAATCTGGCGTGACGACAACCCCTCAATCCCTTGCATCCCCTGCAGGCTATCCGGATTGACTTTCGCCAGATCAAGCAGCGATTTGTTCCCCATCACCTTAAACAGCGGTGAATTACGACTCTGCGCTTCTTGGGCCCGCCAACAGAGGAGTTCCTCAAGCCGGGCAAGCTGCCGTCGATCAAGCGTACCAGCCCCTTTAAAGCGAAGAAACTTCGGTCCGCCATTTTCAGCGAAGCCGACCTGTTCCAAAAGGCGGCACTCTTCATCCACCCAATCGAGCCGGCCGAGTTCGCGCAGTCTCGCCTCAAGGAGTTCAGCGAGAGGGTGCAGATGCCGGGTATCTTCAGCGGCATAATGTGCCATTTCGGCCGGAAGAGGGCGCAGCGACCAATCCGCCTTCTGATATTTCTTGTCGAGACTCACTCCAAAAAATTTGCCGAGCAGGTCATTCAGCCCGATTTTTGGTTCGCCGCAAAACTGGGCACTAATCATTGTATCGAACAGGCCATTGACAGAAAAACCAAAATCGCGACGCAGACTGCGCAGATCATAATCGCCTGCATGGAAAATCTTGCGGATAGAGGGATCGGCCAGAACCGGACCGAGGGGGGCAAGATCGACCGCCAACGGATCGACCAAAACGGTTCGCTTTGATCCTGTGAACTGCAGCAGGCAGACTTTTTCCTGATAGTTATGCAGAGCGTCGGCCTCAAGATCGACGCCGATTACAGTCTCCGCAGCCAGTTCGGCGGCAAGTGTTTCAATTTCTCTCTCAGTGGTTAATATTTCAATCCCAGACATCAGTTGCCCTTCTTTTTGCACGGCTCAAAGCCAGTGCTTTTTTGTGTGCTCCGTGCAGTGCAAGCTCGTCGAGATCTGCATCGGACTGCCAGTACAGGTCGTGATCTGTTTTGATTTGTACCTGACTGCACGAAAGAGTATAGACCTCAGCTTCCAGCCGAAAGTGGCTGTAGCTGTGGCGGATTGTACCGATATAATCTGCAGCCGCTTGACACCCGTAGCTGCTTAGCAGTTCACAAACCGCAGTCGTCGGAGCAACCCTATCGGACAAATCGACTACCGGAAATTCGAGCATTCCGCCGAGTAGTCCCTCGGTTTTGCGCCGTCGAATCAATTTTTTACTATTGGAGACGATCAGTATAATTGCCTGGCGACGTGTCGGTACCTTCATTTTTTGCCGAAACATCGGCACAACAGCCGTCAGGTCGAAGGTTTTGGCGAGGCAGAGTTCAGCAAGGGGACATTGTTCACAGCCGGGACGTTTCGGCGTGCAGACCGTGGCCCCGAGATCCATAATCGCCTGGGTATAATCGTGCGCGCTATGCGCTGGGACCAACTGCTGTGCCAAACGCCACAATCTCTTTTCAACACTACGATCCCGCGCCGGTGCGCGCACCGCAAAAAGTCGGCTGAGAATGCGCCGGACATTCCCGTCGAGAATCGGCTCCGGCAGATCGAACGCAAGAGCTGCGATCGCTCCGGCAGTTGATCGGCCGATTCCGGGGAGCTGCTGCAACTGTTCCACACTCTGCGGGAATTGGCTTTTTTTTTCGGAAACAACCTGTTGCGCCGTCTTATGCAGATTGCGGGCACGCGAATAGTAGCCGAGCCCGGCCCAGAGCGTCAGCACCTCTTCAACCGTCGCAGCCGCCAGAGTCTCAATATCAGGGAATCGCACAAGAAAACGGTGATAGTAATCGACAACAGCCGTGACGGTGGTCTGCTGCAGCATGATCTCAGAGAGCCAGATGCGATAAGGATCCCGACTGTTGCGCCACGGCAGCTCCCGCCCCTGCGCTCGATACCAGACGAGCAGTCGCTCGGACATCAGTTCAGCAGGAAACGGCAGCTTTTCCGCGCTATTTTCCATTTATTCTGATCGGTTCCTGGCTAATCTCCTTGAGAGCCGCCAGGCAAACTTCCATCTGCTGACGACTCCCGATTGAGATCCGCAGTCCATCAGCAATGAAACGAACCAGAATCTTGCGTTTGAAGAGGTGATCATAAACCCGCCAGCTATCGCGGTCTGGCGGGAGGACAAAAACAAAATTCCCCTGCGACGCAATGACCAGATAGCTTAGTTCACGCAAGGCAGCGCTGAACCACTCCCGGGTCGCACAGATTTTCTCCACGCAATGCCGCAGGTATGTCTGATCCTTTAGGGCAGCCGTTGCAGCGACCTGTGCCAGGCGATCGATATTGTAATGATCGCGAATTTTATCGAGCGCTTCGATCACCGCAACCGGCCCGATCGCAAGGCCGAGGCGCATCCCGGC
>JACUTX010000194.1 GCA_014859615.1 Desulfuromonadales bacterium
AGAGGCTGTGCTTGCCGGCAGGGAGTTCGGGGTCGATCTGGCGGCACACTGTTCAAAAGGGTTTGAAGTCTGCGATCTAAAGAGTGCAGAACTGATTGTACCGATGGAATATGGTCAGTACCGCCGATTGGTTGATCTGTATCCCGGTTATAAAAACAAGATTCATCTTCTGCGTGACTTCGCACCGTGGCCGGATCGGTTATTCTGTAACATCTACGACCCCTTTGGGCTTGGGGAGGCCGAGTTCCGGCGTTGCTTTGGCGGGATGCGGGTGGCACTCGAAGGGATGAGAACGCTGGTTGTGGGCAATGCTTGCGAAAAATGAGAGCTATGAATCCTTTATACAGCATAAAAGTTAAGGAGATATGGGCCTACCTGAAGACACAGGATCACCTGTTCTGGTTGATCAATATTTATCTGTTCTTCGAATACGTCCGACCTCAAACACTCTACCCTGCGATAAATATCATCCCTTATCCGCAGGTTATCTTGTTTATCACAATGGTTCTGTTTTTGCTTCGACCTGACCCGGTCTATATAAAAAATTTCATGAACCGATTGTTAATAATTTTTTTTGTCGTCGTGGTTATCTCGTCGATAATGGCTCTCTCACCAGAGACTGCCTATGAAGAATTACCTCTGATTTTTTCCTGGTTGGTCATCTATTTTCTGATTATCAACATCATTAATACCGAAGATAGACTTCTTGTTTTCGTGCTCGCTTTTCTTATTTACAGCTTCAAAATGGCTCAATTTTCTTTTCGGAACTGGTTAAGAGCCGGCTTTGATTTCATGGGGAGTGGGTCAGGTGGCGGGCCGGGATGGTTTCATAATTCGGGCGAATTCGGGATACAGATGGTTGTGTTTCTGGCCGTCTCAGCCTGTTTCGTTTTTGCCTTGAAAGGTTATTGGCCAAGATGGAAGCAATGTCTTATCTGTTTATTTCCGTTGACGGCGTTATCAGGAACCGTATCGTCCTCTTCCCGTGGGGCAGTTCTTGGTGCGGCAGCCGTCGCGCTGTATTTTATACTTAAAAGTAAATATCGGGTCAAGAGCTTCCTGGTTTTGGTGGTCGTCGGTTTCGCCGTTTATTCCTTTATCCCGGATCAGCAAATGGCAAGATTCTCCTCAATAGGGAAAGATAGTACCTCAATGAGCCGTTTTGTATTGTGGGAGCGTGGGCTCGACCTGATTTCCAGATACCCTGTGCTTGGTGTCGGATATAAAAATTGGGTGCTCGCAAATGAACAGATCCTCGGCATAGAGAATATTCAGGTCCCGCACAATATATTTATTGAATGTGCCGCAGAGCTCGGCTATCTCGGGTTGGCCGTTTTCATATTGATGATTCTCTATACGTTTATACTCAATTCCAGAACCAGAAAAATGCTTGCGCAATCGAAGGAGGATCGTAAGTTCTTGTACTTTCTGGCCTACGGACTTGATGGTGCATTGGTCGGATTTATGGTCAGCGGTTTTTTTGTTACCGTTTTGTACTACCCTTATTTCTGGATCAATCTGGCGATGACGGTCTCTTTGCATGAGTCGGCCAGAACGGCTCTCGGTCTTCACGAGGGGAAAACGGTGAGAAAAAACCGAACCGGAGAAAAGGTGCCGCATCCCCCTTTGAGTTGAATGTGTTTGTCTCGGCAGAGAATCGAATTTGGGAGCTATCGACTGATAATGTCAAAACTCATGCTGAAAAAGTTTATATCCCGGATTGCGGTCGGTAGCGGATTGCTCTCTTTGGTCTCTTTGCGGGTGAAAAACAAAGGCTTGATTCTGATGTACCATCGCATTTTGGACTCGGTGCAGAAAGAAAAATATTTTATCCAGCCGGGGATGTATGTTTTAGCCGAGACATTTCGCTCTCACGTCGCATTTTTGAAAGAAAACTATACTCTCCTCTCGCTGCCGGAGCTGATGGCCCGGACAAAAAACGGACAAAATATCAATAAATGTTGTGCCATAACTTTTGATGATGGTTGGCGCGACAACTACACGCATGCTTTTGCTGTTATCAAGGAGTATCAGGTGCCGGCAACAATTTTTCTGGCGACTGAATTTGTCGGAACGAACCGGCTCTTCTGGCCGGAAGAACTCACCTTTTTCCTGCAAAAGTTCAATGAGGATTCACGCCCCGAATCAGACCCTCTGCTGAGCAGGCTGCGTGAAAAGCTCAGAAACCAGACATCCCCCCCTGAGCTCTTTCTCGATGCCGCTATTTTGGAGCTGAAATCGTGGCGCCCAGAAGAGCGGCATCAACTCCTTGTGTTCTTGCGTGATGTCTGTGGAACTGTTCAACCTGAACGCCTCTTTATCAACTGGGATGAAGCCAGAGAGATGCTGGCCAGCGGTCTTGTCAGTTTCGGGGCCCATACGGCCAATCATGTTCTTCTCGATCAAGTGACTTTGCAGGAAGCTGAGACAGAAGTCGTGGCGTCTTTGCAGACCATTAAAGATAAGCTTGGAGCAGTTCCTGACTTTTTTGCCTATCCGAACGGGAATTACACAAATCGGCTGAAATCTCTTTTAAAGCAGCATGGTTTCAAAGGGGCGGTGACGACAAAGAAAGGGTGGGTCGAAAAAAGCAGCGATTTTTTCGCAATTCCCCGCGTCGGCATGCATCAGGATGTCTGTAGTGACCTCGCACTCTTTGAGGCCAGAACTTTACTGCGAAGGTTTTAGTCTATGAATATATTGGTCACAGATGGTGATAACAGATCGGCGCTGGCTGTCACCCGCTCTCTCGGCAGGTTGGGGCATACTGTTCTGATTACCGATACGAAGAAAAAAAGCCTCGCTTCCAGCTCCCGTTTCTGTTCTCGTAGTATTGCGACTCCCGACCCTCTGCACCACGCCGCAGCTTATGCCGGTGCAATTATGGACATTGCTGATCGGGAAAAAATTGACACGATTTTCCCGATGACAGAGCAGTCGATCTATGCCCTGAACCGTTTTCGTGATTCGCTTCCGGCCGCAACTCTTCTGGCTTGCCCGCCTCAATCTGTGATGGAATCGGTATCTGACAAATCGGCTCTCTGTAAAATGGCAGAAAGGCTTCAGGTTGCGATCCCCAAGACGCTCTATCTTGATAACGCTGACGATCTTGCCCGGATCATCGATCAGATCGATACTTTTCCTGTGGTCGTAAAACCTGCCCTCTCCAGAATTCAGGTCGGAGAGGGGTTCCTGCCGGGCGGCGTCTGCTACGCATCTGACCGCTACGCCCTCGAGAAACTTTATGCAAGCCGTCCGGTACTGAAGTATCCGTCACTTATTCAGGAGAAAATCGTCGGGAGCGGTACAGGGTTGTTTACTCTTTATGGGGAAAATCGTCATTTAGCCCTTTTTTCGCATAAAAGGTTGCGTGAAAAACCCCCTTCTGGCGGAGTGAGTGTTGTTTCAGAGAGTGTTGTGCTTGATCAGGAGATGGTTGCAGCATCCGGTCGTCTCCTCTCGGCAGTCGGGTGGAGCGGTGTCGCCATGGTCGAATTCAAACGTGATCGACGCGACGGCAAGGCAAAATTGATGGAAATAAACGGGCGTTTCTGGGGGTCTTTGCAGCTCGCTATAACCTGCGGCGTCGATTTTCCCGCCTTGTTGCTCGGGGCGCTACATGGTACGTCGAGCTCAGCGCTTGTTGACGATTACCCGGCCGGACAAAAGCTGAAATGGTTTTTGGGGACTCTCGATCATCTGATCATACGACTGAAAAATAACAATGCAACCTTGAATCTTACGCAGACAGCTCCGTCGAAGTGCCGGGCCGTGGCTGATTTTTTAAGAATATGGGAGAAAGACACCTCCTTCGACGTCATCAGCAAAAATGACATCGCTCCATTCAGGTATGAAATCGCTTCATATCTGAAGAATTTGAAGAGGCGCTCATGATAAAGGTCCTGCATGCCATCGATACAACCGGTTCAGGTGGGGCTGAGACCGTATTTGTCAGTTTGGTAAAAGGGCTTGATGTCGAGCAGTTTGAATCGATCGCGGCGATTGGCGGCCCCGGATGGGTCTGCGATGTATTACGTAAAAACGGCGTTGAACCGGTTTTTGTCAAGTCGAAAGGAAGTTTTAATCTTCACTACCTTAAGGCGCTTGTGCAGATTGTAAAAGAGCACAAAATTGATCTGATCCAGTCGCATTTACTAGGCTCAAATCTCTACTGCAGCCTGGCAGGTCTGATTTGCCGGGTCCCGGTGATCTCGACGATACACGGGTTTGTTGATGTTGCCGAAAAAGAAAATCTTGTCTGGTTGAAGAGCAAATTAATCAATATCGGTTCAAGCAGGATCGTGTTTGTCTCGGATCGTTTGCGCGAGCACTATGTGGCAAAACTCGGATTTTCTGCAAAAAAGTCTATAACCATCCACAATGGTGTCGACCTCTCGACCTTCTATCCAGACAAAAATGAGAGTTTGAGAAGAGAGCTCGGTATCGGTCCGCAGCAGGTTGTGATCGGAGCCGTCGGAAATATCCGTAAATCGAAGGGGTATGATGTTTTTTTAAAGGCCGCGCGACTGGTTTATGCTCAGAATCCTGAGTGTCGTTTTGTTGTGGCCGGGCAGGGGGCGGGAGTGCTGTTTGAGGAGCTGTTGCAGTTGCGTAAAGAATTGAATCTTGAAGGGATCTTTCACTTTGTCGGATTCCAGTCTGACGCTGCAAAAGTTTTGAATAACTTCGATATTTTTGTTCTTCCGTCGATTACAGAAGGATTTTCCATCTCGACGGTTGAAGCTATGGCGTGCGGTTTGCCGGTTATTGTCACGAAAAGTGGAGGGCCTGAAGAGATTGTTGCGGATTCGATCGATGGGCTGATGGTCTCTGCCGGGGATCCAGAGGGGTTGGCTGCCTGTTGTACGAAGCTG
>JACUTX010000195.1 GCA_014859615.1 Desulfuromonadales bacterium
AGGAGGCGGTTGATGTCGACCAGGTCAAAATGCGGCTGCGGTGGCCTGGCATAGTTCAGCAGGTTTTTCAGGAGCTTCTCCATCCGGTTGATCTCATTGACAATCCGGGCAAATAGTTCACGATCTTCTGACTGAAGCTCCAGATCATCGGCAAGGACATCGAGCGAAACCTTGATCCCGGCCAATGGGTTTTTTATCTCATGAGCCAGACCGACCGCCATCTGACCGACCAAAGCCATCTGATTGGCACGGTGCAACTCCTCCTCGGCGTGGAGCTGTGCGGAGATGTCGCGGCAGAACGTGAGCAGATGCTTTTTCTCCCCCAGATACAACAGCCCCATACTCATGTCGACCTGAAGCAGGGTGCCATCTTTATTCACCCGCTTGACCCGCTGGTGCGACCATTTTCCGGAGAGGACACTTCTCATATGATTCCGAAATTTTGCCGCTTTCCCCTCCGGAACCAGTTTGACAATATCCATCCCGATCAACTCATCGATAGAGTAACCGTAGAGTTCCGCTGCGGCTTTGTTGGCCGAAATGACCTCCCCCATCGTCTCATTTTCCAGTCCGGTGATCATGATCGCATCACCGGCAGTTTCAAACAGAGTCTGATAGAGGGTGTGCACCTGTTTGAAGTTCTGTTGTTCGTCCTTCAATGAGGCTGCCATGCCGTTAAAAGCGCTTGCCAGAAGACGGAATTCGTCTTTGAGAAGATTATCGTCAACCCGATAATCGAGGTCGCCGCGTTCCAGCGCTTGTGCCGCAACCACGAGAGTGCTGATAGAACCGGTAAAACGCCTGAGAAAAAAGAACGTAATCAGGAGAATGGCGAGGGGACCTAAGACAAGACAAGCGATTAAAATATTATTGGCGAGATTGATATCGTTATGTATTTTCTTGATCCGTTCGGAAATTTTATCGGCTGATGCGACCGAAAGAAACTCAACGGTCTGCAGCAAGCTCTCCCCCTGGGTAAAGGCGAGCATCCGGGCATTTTCAAGCCGCACATTATTGGCCCGAAGGGTCAAGGTCCGACTGAGCTGTTTCATGTAGACTTCAACCGCGTCCTCCAGTGCGCCGAGCTTCTTGCTGGTCTCTTCTGAATGATGACAGTTGAGGCAGATGTCTGCCGCATTTTCCATGTTCTCGATCAATGCGGTTATGCTATTTAAGTTATTGGCATGAGGCGACCCCTGCAACAGCAGATCGGACTGGACGGCCTTGATTTGCAGCTGGAGGTTTTTGCGAAGAAACTCGACCTGATGAAAGGAGAGCGCTTTTTCCAGATTTGCGGTCCCGGTCTGAATGGAGAGGACGATATAGACTCCGCCGGTGATAAAACAGAAGAGCATCAAGGCCAGACAGAGCAGGACATTCTTTTTCATAAGTGACTACCCTGTCAGTCATTCAGGTAATTGTATGTTTTGAGATCAAGTCCGATGCTTTTGGCATAATCGAGCACCGGCTGATAATCGTCTGCGGTCGTTTCGACAAAACGCTCTATCTTTAAAACATCCAGAACGGCCCGCCCTTCCTCCCCCTGATGAAGCACTAAGAGCTGTTGTTTTAATGCCTGTTTGAGCTCGGGATCGAGATCGTGCCGGACAGCGAGGCCGTTAGCCGGAACATGGGGAGAGGTTTCGAGAATTTCCAGCTCACTCAAGAGCCGACTGTCCGTTGCCGCCATGCGGTAAAAGACTGTATTTTTGGCGGCGCCAATATCAGCCTGACCGTTCAAGACATCCTTAATGGCATCTTCATGAGTACCGCTGAAATAATACTCTTTGAACCATCTTTTATAATCAACAATGCCCAGAGCTTTAAAATAAGCCAAAGGGAGGAGATAACCGGCAGTGGTTGCCCGATCGACAAAAACCATCTGTTTGCCGCGCATATCCTCAGCGGTGCGAATGCTACTCCCCTTTTTTACAAAAACCATGCCGTAATAGCTGGACGCCCCGCCAGCATATTGCGGTCTGGCTAACGGTTCAACAAAGAATTTTTGAATTGCCATAGCACCGGTAAAACTGCCAAAAAAAGCACCATCCAAGCCAAGATTATTGAAATCATCAATAATATTACCGTAGTGCGGCAGGATGCAGATTTGAATGGAAATGCCGATTTTTTTCGAGAGGAGAGCCAACAACGGCTCATAGCGCTTTTTCTGGGTAAAGATGTCCTGTTCCGGGAGCAGTCCGATTTTGATCGACTGGGGGTTCGATTTTACCTGCGGCCCCGAAAGCGAAGTCTCATGTTGATTACAGCCGAGCAAGAACAAACAGATCAGAAAAATAGTTGGCAGTCGTAAGGGAGCTTTAAAGGCTAGTCGACAGACGAATGAAAGCATCAGAGACATCCTTCGCAAGAAAGCGTGATAGAACCCTGGAATCACAAATGAAAAGATAGAGCAACAACAGTCTATAATAATTATCAAAAACAGCAAATTTATTTACTGGATGCAACAGAAGAGAATTTTCATCGCTTAATATTCGGAGGCAAAGAGATCAACAAAAAAGTAAAAAACTCAGCAAAACTGCACGCCGAATCGACAGGTCTCTTTTTCGATCATCACACTCCAGACCACTATCCCATTTTCTGTTACAAAGTCGTCCTCAAAACAGATCACCTGCGCAGGATGCAACTGCCGGTGAGCCAGTATCCCTGAGCCATATTCACTGATATCGGTGAGGATCCCTTTGGTAGGAATCCGTTTTGAGGCGCCGTCAACAACAGTTTTAAATGAAAAATAGATCGGCTGCACGTAGGGGCGGCGAAGCTGGTCGCGATTTTCCTGATCATAATTATGGGTCAGAGAATTCATACCGTGGTTGCTGTGGTCGTGATCCTGAAAAATTTCCTTCACAAAACTGAGCATTTTATCGAGGCTGAACGGTTTTTCCAACAGATGCCAGGCACCATGTTTGCGAACAGCCCGGATGACATCGCTTATTTCACTCACACTCATAACAGACGCCGACATAACAATGATCGGCACATAAGGACAACGGGCATCAATTGTTTTTAACAGCTGCAGACTTTCTGGATACTGCATGTCGAGTTCGAGCAGAAACAGATCGAAACGAGAGAGCTCAATCGCCTCCAGCGCCTGCGTGGCTGTTGATGCCACCGTGATACCGAAAGATTTCCCCTTGCAGGCCCTCTCCAGGGCACAGAGCAAAAGCTGCTCGCTGTCGACTGCCAGAATTTTAAGGGGGGGTGGATTCATAGGGAGCTCCTCGATATCAGTTATCTAAGTAATATCGTAGCAGAGCAAAAGTCATTCCAGATGATTCCGTACCACGGTTATATTGATGATCTTTACTGAATTTGTGTGCCAGCGGGTGGCTTGTTATTCACATCAGCTGCCGCTAGCAATAACGCGGAAATCCATTTTAAAAGCAAGAGAGAGCGTCTTCCGACGAAATGAGCCATAAAAATCTCTATAATTTACAGAGAATGCTTTTCGTCAACTCAGTTGCAATAAAAAATATCAATTTTTCTGTTTGTCATTTCATGTGCAGTGCAATCGCTGCCCTTCCCCCTTTTCTGTCGAAATTATTTAGGACTATCTACAAACAGATTTCAGGAATAGTCCCACATTTCTATACTGACATTGCAAGGAGAGGCTCAGACGCCTTCTCTTTATCGCGGAGAATTGGTTTTTTCTGAATTTTGCCTGATGGCATGGCAGTTGTTGATTAAGTAACTTCAGATGAAGGGTAAACTCGCTTGATATGACAGGATTTTTATGCATTTTTACGGTCGAAATAGGGGAAATATTTTAACCTTGTCTGGAGACATCCCTATCGGTTGATCATCCTGATGCCTAGCTGTCTCGCTCCCGGCGTCTCTGCGGCAGCGGTTCCCGAACTGCAACCGGAGGATTGTGCGCAATGTCATTCCTTTCAAATCAAAAGGGTCGCTGCCGACGGCGGTAAACATGCCACAGATGTCGGTTGTCTCGATTGCCATCCTGAGCACCCGCCGGAAGGGAGTGAGACGATGACCGGCTGCACCCTTTGCCATGAAGGGGAACCAATGCGCTCGCCGAGACCAATACCAATCATGGCGGGATCAACTGTATCACTTGTCACCAGGGGCTGCATCCCGCCTCCCCCGACTGTCACCAGTGTCATGGCCTGCCGCATGCCGAGACCATACACAGCATGCACAGAGACTGCCTGGAATGTCACGGCGATCCTCATCTGTTGATCAGTCATCGCTGAGAAGATCGAAGGTGATACACGACAAATTATTATTTACTGGGTTGTTCATCCTTATTCGTCGATGCGGTTCAGAATGGCTTGCGTTCTGGTATAAGGGTTGCTAGCATTCCAGATACAATGACCAATGAAAGCATAAAACAGTTATCTGTGATCATCACCGGAATATTCCTCAGCGCCCTCCTGTTGACAGCGCATGCCGATGCCGCTGACATAATGAAGAGTCAACGCTCCGGTGCGGAAGTGAAAGCGACCTTCCAGTACCTCCTCTCCGATTTTTCCGGCCCGGTCCGCTCACAGTGGGCCCGGCTGCATTTCGACCCCAAACGGCAGGAACTCTATACCCTCACCATCGGAGTGAACGAAGTCCGGATCTACAACCAGCACGGGATGGAACTCTTTTCGTTCGGCGACACCGGAGATCTGGTCTCGGCGGTCGATATCGCAACCGGTGAAAATGGCGACATCTACATTCTGGCGCGTGATTTCCAAAAACATGCCATTCAGGTGCACAATTACCGCGGCGAACACAAAGCTGTGATCACCATGCAGGATCTCCCCGTCACCTTTCAGAGGTTTTCCCCGGACCGGATGGAGTACCGAAGCGGCTTGTTTTACCTGGCCGACTCAGC
>JACUTX010000196.1 GCA_014859615.1 Desulfuromonadales bacterium
AGATGAATCCGGCCAGCTATACCGGCATGGCGGCAAAGATCGTCGATCTGCTCGACTGATTTTTCACTGAAAGCCTACGCGTAATCGGGTATTGACAGCAGACTACAGAATCTCGGTCGAATCATGATATTTGTTTTCTGTCAAAGCGGATGACTCAAATACGAGACATTTTGTTGAAACACCCACAAGTCAAGCCTGACACCGGCGGATAAGTCAAGCCTGACACCGGCGTTATGACACCGGCGTTCCAACCTGCATAGAGAGCAGGGATTGGCAGCAGGCTGCAGAATCTCGGGCGGAAGTGTACTGTCAGAGCGGATGACTCAGATTCGAGACGTTGCGCTTAAACACCCATAAGTCAAACCTGAACACCGGCAGATCCTCCGGGTTTCCTGTCAACCAGTATCCCGGTTTTGCATCGACTTCAGTGGACCAGATCGATCACCTCAGTCCCGATTGTTTTTAGCTTCGAAAAGTTCCAGGTTACCAGTTGAGCAGCCAGAAAAGCCTGCGTCTTTCGCCTGTCGCGTCACTGCGGACCGCATAGATTCCACCGATCCAGGAGGAAAAGGTCTCCCCGTTGGATCGCTTTTCACTGTAGTAAAACGGGTTGAATTCGAACAGGCTTCCCTCCGCATCCTGTTTGCTTCGGATCAGACGCCATAAGAACCCGGCCTCCTTTTTTTCGACCGATTTCTCGGAATAAAACACCTTCCAGAGGAAATGATGCTCCGTCGATTCCTCATTCTTTTGCTGATAACGATAGATCGGCCCCAGGACGTAAAGGGTCTTCTGTCCATCCTCTTTTTTTTCTGTGTAGCTGTAGAACGGGAAAAGATGTTGACGACGCGCTGTCTTCTCATTTTTGATCGAGAAGAGACTCCAGTCCGGATTCATGGCATGCAGCAGAGACAGTTGATTCATGTCGGCGGTTTTCTCCTGCCAATGCAACAGAGAGACATTGCGAGTGCGCTCTGCTTTGCGGTCATAATGCCAGAGCGGAAACAGTCCCAGCATGTCCCTCTGTGGTTCAACCTTGCGGTACAGCAGCAGAAACTGCCAGGCTCTCTGGCCCCCAGCGGGATCAGATCCCCAGCGGAACAACGGCCAGGCAATCGACCTTTCAGCGTAGGATTGGTCCTGGTTCAGACCGTAAAACGGCCAGAGATGAACTGCCTTTCTCCCGTCTTTTTCCTCCAGAAAATAGTAGGGCGGGATCAGCGCCGCGCGAAATTCCCGCTCCGGTTTTTTTTTCGACCAATAAAGGGGGAAAACCCGGGTCTCGCTGGAGTCCCCCCGTGACTCACGATAAATCAGAGGCCAAAGAAGGTGCCAAGCCTCCCTGCCGACCGCTTCCTCTTCAATATGGGCATAGAGAGGGAAGAGATAATAGGAGTGCTGTACTGACTCCCCACCGCGATAATAGCCGTAAAAGGGGAAGTAATAGCGAAACTCACTGCCCCGTGCCAGATTTGTATTGCGATAGTAGGGGGGTATCAGTGCCACCCGGAATTCCCGCTCCGAAGTATTTTTTGACCAGTAAAAGGGAACAGCCCAGGTCTCGCTGGAGTCCGGTCGGGTATCACGATAGATCAGGGGCCAGAGGAAATACCAGGCTTCTCTACCAACCGTTTCATCTTCGATATGGGCATAAATGGGGAAGAGATAGTAGGAGTGTCGAATGTCCTCCCCTTTGCGATATTGGCCATACAGGGGGAAGTAGTAGCGAAATTCACTATCCAGAGCCAAGTTCGTATGGCGAAAATAAAATGGGAACAGGGACTGGTAGTCATTTTCATGATTGCGGTATCGACCATAAACCGGAACAAACAGACTTAACTGTCTTTCCGGCCCGTCTTCGAAATTCCAGTAGAGCGGAAACAGGGTCCGAAACCGAGAATGTTCTCTGCTCTGTGCATACCAGATCGGCAGGATTAGGTCCTTCTTTTCTCGTGGTGTCCGCAGGCGATACCAGACAGGAATAATCGCATCCTGCCGGGATGTTTCGGTCTCGTACATAAAATAAGGGAAAACAAAGCGACCCGAGATGCCAGGTGCTTTTTTATTCCACCAGAAGGGAAACAGGTAATTGCTTGACGTCTCAGCGTTCATCAGAGATCTCCCCAATGGCCAGAAATAATCAATCTTCCGGAGAACCTGTGCTTCATTGCGGTGGTACTGGAAAAACGGATAAAGGGTCGACCAGGATTCTGTGCCATCCGACTGCAACGAGTGGCCATAAAAGGGCCAGACATGCAGGGAAAATTCCGGATCATTGCGGGACTGGTAATAGAAGGGGAAGATATACCGCTTGAGCCGATCCCCCTCGGACTCAAAGTGAGTCAACGGCCACAGGACATTCAACTGGCGGAAATCCTTGGCAGAGTCTTTCTCAAGGTTGTAGAGAAATGGCCGGACGGCGAAACGGCTGTAACTTCCTTCACGTTTGTAATGAAAAACCGGATAGAGAATATCAGTCCGGGCATGATCTTCGACCTGCTGATGGTAGGCCAAAGGCCAGAGAGTCACTGCGGGATAATTTCCTGCAGATCCGGTGTCGGCCCATGACGGCGCGGCAATAGAGCACAGGGCAATAATGATTGCAACCGAGAATAAGACCAAGGACATCGGGAACCGGAAGAATACCATATATCACCTCCGTAAGAAATATTCTGGGTCAGAGTGCGGGGTCAGGTTAACCTTCGGTGCGGGGTCAGTGCGGGGTAAAGTGCGGGGTCAGGTTAACCTTTCTGCTATTTGTGAAAGGGTAAAGTAGAGAACAAATTTCACTCTGCCCTCCCCCATCAAACCGTACTTGCGGCTTTCCCGCACACGGCTTTCCGATGTTCTTCACTGCAAGGCATGCACTTTCGTCCAGCCCGCTGTTGCCCAAATGCTTAAGCTGTCAAACCTGCACATTTTACTTTAACAAATCCAAATAGTCACATTAGTAGCGGTGCAAGTAACGGGTGTACCGGATCAGTGTAGGGATTAACAATAGTGACTCCGCGATATGTGAAGTCGTGTTGCATATCCTCGCTCACTAGCATTCTGCAGCGGTTTTCTGCTGCAATACTCATAATAAGTGCATCCCAAATCTGAAAATGGTTAGTCGTTGTAAGATCGAAAGCCGCTTGAAACGCCGTCCATGGCGTACCCACTGTTTCGTAACTGTCGGACCATTGCATTACAGCAGTGCGTGCGTCTGCTGTGGACCTCTTCGCCTTCCCCGTTAAAACTCGAAACAGTTCACCAAGCACCTGGGCTGGTATTACAACCATCTCGGGCGAAAGGTTGTCGAGAAGGCTTATTGTCTCCTGCTTCCGCGTCTGATTGACCTCTTTATTGAGCCCCTCAGCGTAAGCGAGAATATTGGTATCGATACAGACTCTCATCGGTCGTACAAACCTTCCCTTGTCCAATCCCCAATAACAACAGGTTCACTTTTGCGGAGGCGCTCAAAAAGGCCCTGACGAGCCGACAGTTGTGACTTGTCAACTTTGCGTGCAGGCGTAAGCTTCGCAATGAGTTTTCCACGCCATTCTATTTGTATCTCCTCACCTTCCGAAGCCTCTTTTAGAATTTCGGAAAAGTGCCGGTTAGCCTCTGTCGCTGTGATTATTTTCATTTTTGCCTCCCGCTCAAAGTAGTGGCTAACACTACTTTATCAAGATCAGTAATTGCTTGCAAGTACATATTCGCGAGGGTCATAGCTGTTTCAATCCACGCCCCCGCATGGGGGAGCGACGCGTCAGAGTCGCGCTCTTCTGGCGGTTTGTTGCAGCGTTTCAAAAAAAGAAAAAGAAAAAGGGTCTCCAGGTGACTCGGTTCGTCTATTACGCGCGTTGCAGGACATGAGTCAGAACGATCTGGCTGCGGTGACCGGCATTGCGCAATCAACCATATCTGCCATCGAAAATGATCGCGTTCGTCTCGGCGTTGACCGTGCCAAAGTGCTGGGCAAAGCATTGCGCTGTCATCCTGCTGTGCTGGTCTTCCCCGGCTGGGATGTTGAGCAAGAATCTGCGGCATAACCATTAATAGCCCTGCGTCAGCGCTGCCAGTACACCCGGACAATATTTGACTCTTCAGTGTATTGTATCTCCAGTTCCCCCTCATAGGCGCTCTCAATCGCCTGTCCGACGCCACGCGGCAAGTGAGTATCAGTAAATGTGATAACGGCACTCCCATCATCCTGGTCTTCGATCGCCATAAGGCGCTTCAGCGGATGTTGAGCATTCTGCCCCTCCACCTTGTTCTGAACGAGGGCCAGGATCTCGCTGCGATGTGTTGCGAAGAAGTCACCGCTCAAGGACAAAATTCCGGCCGGAACGTTGTCCTGAATCCGTTGACAGGCCGGACAGAGTTCTTTATGGGGATTCTGCCCGCCCCCGAGTTGAATTTGCCAACGACCATCGGTGAAGACAAGCTTGCACTGCGGGCAGATTGTCGATTCGGTCGGTTTGCTGCGATTCATGTAAGGATCATGAATCTTTTCCTTGATCAAACGATCTTGTCGGTCCTTGCCAGCATTATACCCTTGGGCTCGTTTCATAATACGCTCCAGTAGAAATCGTTAATTTTGAGTTCACCTTCGATTTAAATGCTAGCACACCGGCGTCTATAGTAAACCCCATGACGGCTCTCAAAACGATGAAGGGATTAACGGCTCCGCCCTTTTGCTTTTGGTCTGCATTGAGTAGTATCGGAACAGTGCAAAAATGCCTTAGCGAATAGTTTCGATCCGCGTCCCCGCGCGAATTTTATGCTTATTAAAACCGCGGCAAAGTTTTCCTCTCATTTGACCTTT
>JACUTX010000197.1 GCA_014859615.1 Desulfuromonadales bacterium
TACTATAAGTCCCTTTGTTATATACTCCTCGGAGCTAATTCAACTCCTGACAAATGTATAACGCTGTTATCTATTTTTCTACCAGGTAAACAGTCTGTTAAAAGTTCCGAGATTTTTACGTGAATCACGTGACAGTGGTTTTTCCGGTTAGCAAATCTCGTCTACTGCACGGGGGTCAAATCTTTACTTTTGACTTATCCGGCTGCTGCGGTTCTCTTATGCTGTAAATTATCTGACGGGAGCGGTTTATGATAGACATCTCGGCGGTGCCCGATGGCGATAACCAGCACAATAAGGGTGTTGTTCTCAATGCTGCATATTGTACGGAAATCGCTGGCTTGCGATCTGGGAATCTACAGGCCCACCCCCCTTTTGAAATCCTCCTCGGGGTGTTTACTAACGGCTGGCGTCGAGCGTGTGGACGTCATAACACGCAATTTGACGATCGGCAGTCATGACCGTCAGCCCCTCCGCTTTCGCCTGAGCGACCAGCATGCGGTCGAAGGGGTCGCGATGGAGTAGGGGGAGTCGCCCGGCCTGCTGCCCATGGTAGAGGCTGATCGGCAGTTTTTCGAACCCTTCCTGATCGACAATAGTGTCGAGGTCATCCGGGGCGGTGACTTTGCCAATCCCTTGCTTGATGGTGATTTCCCATGTGGTGACCGCACTGATGTAAACGCTGTTTGCGGCCGCGCCGATCAGGTTCCGTGCCTCGTTCCCCAGGCGAGGATCGTCGGCCAGCCACCAGAGGAGGACGTGGGTATCGATGAGGATGCGTTTCATTCGTCCCCCTCGAAAGCCCTGATGATCTCTTCCGGAGTGACGTCAAAATCCGGGGCGATAACAATTTGTCCTTTGCAGCGTCCGGGCGTTCTCGGTGTCCGCTTGGGGCGGTAAGGGCGCAGTTCCAGGTAGGGCTTGCCAGCCTTGGCGATGATGATCTCCTCGCCCTGCCACGCCTTCTCTCCCAAGGCCGACAGCTGACTTTTGGCTTCGTGCATGTTGACTTTCATGACCTCACCTTTTCATAGATTAGCTAAGTCTAGCCATGTTGCTTTTGTTTGTCAATTTGATTACTTCGGGGTCATCCTTC
Source organism: Desulfuromonadales bacterium (assembly GCA_014859615.1). GTDB lineage: Bacteria > Desulfobacterota > Desulfuromonadia > Desulfuromonadales > UBA2294 > Kmv16. The sequence goes on from JACUTX010000197.1 coordinate 1,094, forward strand.
GGGGTCATGTCTTGCAACCATATCAAATAGTCCGGGGGGGGCTTGCTGGACAATAGATGGAGGTTACTTGCGATACGCCTTGTCGTGCTGTTCATGTAAGCTGACGAGCACCAGTGTCGGCCCCGTGAGCAGGCAGGCGACTGCGCGGGTACTGCCAGTGACGCGCAGGGAATAAAGTTGTTGTCCGGTAGCGGGCTCTATCATCCCGTGGAGTTTCTCAAAATTCAGGCCGGGGTGTTTCCACAATTCAGATAGCTTGAAGGATTGCAGCAGTTTCAGCATTTTGGCGACAGCCTTACGCACGGGCAGTTCTGTCGCCATGACTGATTCGTCAAAAGCGGGGCGAATTTCAATCTTCACCGACCCACCTCTTTGCGATCGCATCAGCTTCGGCTTCGGTTTCAACGACCGTTGAAGGGCGAGGATCAGTCAGTGCTGCACTGATTGCCCCCTTGCTCTCCACGGTCCAGGCCCACAACTGATGCCGGGGAATGGCTTCGACCGGAATCAGTTTAATGCATCCGTCTTCAAGGATTTCGATGTCCACCGTGTCGCCGGGCTTGATGCCGCTGGAGGACGGGAGTGTAATCCGTCGGCGTGAATCGGTTTGTATCAGCATGGTTTTGTGACCTCCTGCACTGCACTGCACTGCACTATAGCAGGAGAAGGGTTTGTGGGCAACACCCTTTTGGTACATTGCCACGCAAAGCCGGGGCAGTCATCTTTTTCGCGGTTGCGGACATGGTGCTTGAATAAATGAGATTCACGCAGACATGAAGGCACTTTTACTGCATGTAAGGCTGAGCATAAATGATTGACAGCGCAGCTCTGTTCAGTAGAATGAGCTGAACTTTGAGGAGAATATGAATGAAGTGCCGGATCCTGTTGTTCGTGATTGCCCTGTTAGTGTCGATGCTCTCTCCCCTCCAGGCTGCCGAAAAGCTGCTTTTTGAAGGAGATTCCCCCTATACCGGTATTCAGGTTTATGACAAGGATGACGGTTTGCGTTATTTGCAGTTCGGCCTCTACGAGCAGACGGTGATGCGGCTGAGCGACCCGGATGACCTGCATTATGAGTATACCCGCTCGGCGCTGGCCGGTTTTGCCTTTGCCGAACCGCCGGTCAAAAAGGTGCTGATGCTCGGTCTTGGCGGCGGGGCGATGGCGCAGTTCATTGCCCGCAAGTTTCCCGAGGTGCGGCTTGACGTGGTCGAGATTGACCCGCTGGTGGTCGAAGTCGCTATAAAGTATTTCGGTTTCAAGCCGGGACCCCACGGACAGCTGCAGATCGGCGACGGTCGGCGTTTGTTGCGCAAATCAGTGCAAAAATACGATGTCATTATCCTCGATGCCTATAAAGCGGGCGGAATTCCCTTTCATCTCACTACCCTGGAATTCATGCAGATCGTCAAGGATCACCTGAACCCCGGCGGTGTGGCGGTGGTGCATTTATGGGCGGAGTACGCCAACAAATATCTGCATGCGCAGGTCAAAACGATCGCCCAGGTATTTCCGCGCAATTACAGTTTTTATGATAACGCCGGTTCTTTCCTGATCTTCGCGACGCTGCGCGACCGTTGGCTGGAAAAAGACGAGCTGCGCGCGCGCGGCGCACAACTCGGTCAGGAGCGCACCTTTTCGTTCGATTTGGGGGCGCTGATTGAGGCGCAATATACTCCCGCTTCGCGCATCCCGATGGCCGGGTTGCAGGGTCAGGTACTGACCGACGACTTTGCGCCGGTCAATCTCTTGAAAGAGCAGTCGGGACGTTGAACATGGGCCGGACCAACGCACACCTTGCCTTGATCTATGCGATTGTTTTCGTCAACGGCGCGGCGCTGATGGCCTTTGAAATCCTCGGCAGCCGGGTGCTGGCACCGAGTTTTGGCAATTCGATTTTCGTCTGGGGGAGCCTGATCGGGGTCTTTATGGCGGGGATGGCGCTGGGCTATTTTTTCGGCGGCGTGCTCGGTGACCGGTGTCGCTCGCGGCTGCTGTTCGCACTGCTGCCGACGCTGCCGGGACTGCTGCTGCTGGTCTTCCCGTATTACGCCTTTCCCTTAACGGCATGGCTGGCCGATTATGATCTCGGGCCGCGCATCGGGCCTTTTCTGGCCTGCCTGTTGCTGTTTCTGCTGCCCTCGGTTTTTCTCGGTGCCGTTTCGCCCTATGCCATTGTGCTGGCGTTGCACGACCTGCGTCGCGCCGGACAGAGTGTCGGGGCACTCTACGCGATTTCAACCGTCGGCAGTATCGCCGGTACGCTCGGCACCTCGTTTTATCTCATCTTGTGGCTGGGAACGCGCAGCGCGCTGCAGTTGATCGGAGTGCTGCTGCTGGTCGCCGGAGTGGCGGCCCTGTTCCTGACTGAGCGTCGTCCGGCGGCGGCGCCGGAGCGCTGAAACAAAACGGCACTGGTGTCGTTTCCCAGTGTCCCCTCTAATCGCGAATCTTTTACCAGCGTTCATGAAGATTTCCGGGGAAAATTCGAACCGGAATTTGCAAAATGTCTTCGGGGTCTTGCAATCATGCACATCTGGTGCAGAATCCGAGCAACATCGTGATATGTTCGGGGGTGCATGAATTGCGGGTTTGTGAAAGGGCTCTGCCGTTTGACTCAAAAACAGTCGCTGGACAATAGAGGGAGGTTACTTGCGATACGCCTTGTCGTGCTGTTCATGCAAGCTGACGAGCACCAGTGTCGGCCCCGTGAGCAGGCAGGCGACTGCGCAGGTACTGCCAGTGACTCGCAGGGAATAAAGTTGTTGTCCGGTAGTGGGTTCTATCATCCCGTGAAGTTTCTCAAAATTGAGGCCGGGGTATTTCCGCAATTCAGGTAGCTCGAAGGATTGCAGCAGCTTCAGTATTTCGGCGACAGCCTTACGCACGGGCAGTTCTGCTGCCATGACTGATTCGTCAAAAGCGGGGCGAATTTCAATCTTCACCGACCCACCTCCGATTGGCTCTGATATTTTTATTTGACCAGACGACACTCATAACGACTGAATTTTGCATCATCAGTCATGATGGCTATGCGTTTCTGAGTCGCTTGCGCAATCAACATGCGGTCAAATGGATCGCGATGATGAAAAGGCATTTCGTTGAGCAACAAGGCATCCTGCGCGGTAAAATCGAGTAAATCAAAGCCACTTTTGTCGGCAATATCGAGGGGGTTGAACTGCACGTCAAGTTTGCCGATTGACGACTTGATCATGATTTCTGCAACCGAAACTGCGCTAAGGTAAACCTGATTCGCTTGTGATTCAAGCTCGGCCCGCCATTTTGCTGGCAATCGCTCTGGTGCGGAAATTGCCCACAGAAAGATATGAGTATCGAGAAGGATTTTCATCGCTCAATCCCCGTAAAACATGTCATCAATGTCGTTATCTGCGTCGCTGAAATGCTCGGGAATGTCGATTTTACCGGCCAGCAGACCAAGGATGCGCTTGCCTTTGGGTTTATGCACCACCAGATCGACCAGGGGGAGATTGTTTTTGGCGATGACAACCTCTTCGCCGTGATAAGCCATATCGATCAGCTTTGACAGGTTGGCTTTTGCTTCGGAAATGTTGACAATCATAACGACCTCCATGAATAAGATAGGTCAACTCTACCAAGGTTGGTCCAGTTGGTCAATCATGTTGTCACAAGGAAATTTCTTAAGCGGGGTCACCCATTAAAAGGCTGTCCGTCAATGGCAAAAACGTTCCCTAAG
>JACUTX010000198.1 GCA_014859615.1 Desulfuromonadales bacterium
TGCGGTCCCCCCGGCGCAAAAAGCGCTGGCAAAAGCGGTAGGTCAGCTGGTAGACCACCTCGGTTTTCTGGTAAGAGAGCAGGGTCTGGTAGTCGCCCCTGGGGGTTAAAAGCAAAGACTGGGAATTATGGGAGTTCTGGGAATCATGGGAAGGCTCTGCGGCCTTGCCCTGGTTTTCATCATTCCCATTCTTCCCATGATTCTCATAACCCTTCTTCATCAAACCAGCTCCCGAATCCCGGCCAGAATCTCCGCACTCTCAGCATCCAGCGCCGCAATCTCAGTTAAAATTTCCTGTGGATCGCGCAGCGCTGCTTCTTCTGCCTTGTTCGGATTTTTCACCGACAGATCAAAACTGGCCTGATCGATCTCACTTACATCGACCGACCACGACTTATCTGACTCAGCCAAGCCCGCCTGCAACGCTACAAACTCTTTCAGGTCGGCATCATTCAACGAATTGGTCTTGCCCATGTTGCGGCCCGGATCGAGCTGGTAGTACCAGACCTTGCGCGTCGGTGCGCCCTTCTCGAAGAAGAGCACCACGGTCTTCACCCCGGCGCCGAGGAAGGTGCCACCGGGACAATCGAGCACAGTATGCAGGTTGCAGCTTTCGAGCAGCTCTTTGCGCAGGGCTCGTGATGCGTTATCGGAGTTGGAGAGGAAGGTGTTCTTGATCACCACCGCCGCCCGGCCACCGGCCTTGAGCGACTTGATGAAATGCTGCAGGAAGAGGAAAGCGGTCTCGCCGGTTTTGATCGGGAAGTTCTGCTGAACCTCTTTGCGCTCCTTGCCACCGAAGGGGGGATTGGCCAGGATCACATCGTAGCGGTCCTTCTCCTGGATGTCGCTGAGGTTCTCGGCCAGCGTGTTGGTGTGGATGATGTTCGGTGCGTCGATGCCATGCAGGATCATGTTCATGATCGCGATGACATAGGCGAGGCTCTTCTTCTCCTTGCCGTAGAAGGTCCTGGTCTGCAGGGTCTCCAGCTGGCTGGTGGTCAGCTTACTGCCGTCTTTCGGATGACGCATGTAGTCGTGGGCCTCACACAAAAAGCCTGCCGACCCCACAGCGCCATCGTAAATGCGCTCACCGATCCTCGGCTTGATGACCTGGACCATGGCCCGGATCAGTGGCCGGGGCGTGTAGTACTCGCCACCGTTGCGCCCGGCGTTCCCCATGTTCTTGATCTTCTCTTCGTAGAGCACCGAGAGCTCGTGCTTCTCGACCTGCGAACGGAACTTGAGCTTGTCCATCAGCTCCAGCGCATCACGCAGACTGTAACCGCTGCGGAACTTGCTCTTGATCTCACCGAAGATCTCGCCAATCTTGTACTCGATGGTATCGGGAGAGGATGCGCGCTGCTTGAACCCCTGCAGATAAGGAAAGAGCTCCCGATCTACGAAGTTGATCAGGTCATCGCCGGTCATCGCGTTATCGTGATCGAAGGAACCATCCTTCTTCTTGGGAGCCGCCCACTTGCCCCACTGGTACTCATCCTCGATGATGAAGCTGTAGCTCTTGCCTTCCAGCTCGGCCCGCATGGCCCGCTCGCGCTCCAGATCATCCAGATACTTGAGAAACAGCATCCAGGAGGACTGCTCGGTGTAATCAAGCTCGGAGGAACAGCCAGCCTCTTTCCAGAGAACGTCATCGATATTTTTAAACGTCTGCTTGAACATGGGTATCCTTACCTCTTAAGTCTATTGGTCTCTGGATTTAGGCTGTCTGAGCACTTGAGAACGCTAGCTGGGCGTCTGTGAACCGAGTACATACACTTTCGACTCGCGCCGTAAAATCCATCGTTCCCGTTGTCTTGCGGTCAGTCCAGTATTTAGCGGTAAGCGTGTTTGGCCTAAGTCCTGGTCCATGCGTCTCGATGATAACAGTGCTGTCGTCGTATTGGATATGGCAGCAGCAGTCCAACTGATTAAAACGTCAAATGATTTCAGTATCTTATTTTTGACCATTTTTTAACAGCATTCATATTTTCTTTCTTGTGGCAATCGTCGCAAATACGCCGCCCCACAAAAAAAGCCGCCATTGGTCTAAATGGCGGCTTGCGCGTAGTGCTTGCCCCCCATGACAACCACTGCACTATACGTGACGAAATTAGATTCGTCTATCATTCAATCATCAAAGAGGGTGCAAAGCAGGATAGAGCGGATAAAACAAAAGGGACTTGCCTAAATGGCAAGTCCCTTGAATGTTTTGGTTGCGGGGGCAGGATTTGAACCTACGACCTCCGGGTTATGAGCCCGACGAGCTACCAGACTGCTCCACCCCGCGACAACAGAAGGCAGACTATATAGTTTCAGCCTGGATGTGTCAAGGGTAAATACCATAAAATCTGATAATTTACTAAATCACTTCCTGCGCACCAGCGAATCGAGCTTTTCCTTCGCTTTGAGACTGATTGCTGCCGTCTGCGCCTGCTCCTGACTCGAATACGGCCCCAGAAACACCCGATACCAGATCCCCTTGCTGCCGAGATCGGCTTGCTGAATATAGGGTTGATAGCCATTTTTCTCCAGACGGCGCACTAGAATACCGGCTTCGTCCGGGCTGCGAAATGAGGCGATCTGCAGTACATGTGACACGTTTGCCGTCGCCACAGTCGTTTTTGGCGTTGTCACTGTGGGGGTGGAGCTGTCGGCTGGCGGTTTAACCGCAGACGGGGCGACAGCAGCGGGCTGTTGTGCGATCTTGGCGGCGACCGGATCGGTCTCTTCGGGGGGGAGATTAATACCGCTCCCCAGAGGCTGCTGCTCCCCTTTCGGCAGAGCCTCGAAGAAGGTCAGCTTTTCTTCCTCAACCTTCTCTTCAACAACGGCAATCGACAGATCCGGCTTGACGGCTTCGATCGATTGCGGCTGCATGGGGGAGACTACTTCAGTCGGAATTGGCGCAGAGTTGTTGCGCCCGGCCATGTAGCCGATACCAAAGCTGAAGAGTGCCACCACGGCGATCAGCACCGCTGTAAATATCGGTTTGCGATTTGCGACGCGTCTCTCTCTGCGATTGACCTGTACCATTTCAACTCCCTTTTAAATCTACATTTTGTCCGGTGCAGATATCCCGAGAATCCCTAAAGCATTGGCGATCACCTGCCGCACCGCCTCTACCAGATAGAGCCGGGCATGCGATTTGGATAGATCATCAACCAGAACTTTTTGCCGATTATAATAGCTGTGAAACAGAGCCGACAGATCATGCAGATAATAGACGATCCGGTGCGGTTCATAGGCGAGTGCCGCCTGTTCAACAACGTCGGGGAGAAGACTGAGCTGTTTGGCTAACGCCAGTTCTTCAGGTTCAGTCAGCGCACTGAAATCGACCTCACCCGGGCGCGGGGTGACGACGCCGGCTTCATCAGCATTGCGCTGAATACTACAAACCCGTGCATGCGCATACTGCACGTAATAGACCGGGTTATCGCTGCTCTGTTTTTTAGCCAGCTCCAGATCAAAATCGAGCTGGCTGTCGGAGCGACGCATCAGAAAAAAGAAGCGGCAGGCATCACTGCCGACCTCGTCAATCACCTCACGCAGGGTAATAAAGTTGCCCGAGCGCTTCCCCATGGTGTATGGCTGACCGTCGCGCAGAAGATTGACCATCTGGATCAGCAAGACTTCAAGATCCTCCGGCGGATGGCCGAGACCGGAGAGAACCGCTTTCATTCTCGGGACGTAACCGTGGTGATCGGCACCCCAGACATTGATGACGCGATCGAAACGACGGTCGAATTTTTCCATGTGGTAAGCAACATCGGACGCGAAGTAGGTTGGACTCCCATCCGACTTGATCAGAACCCGGTCTTTATCGTCACCATAATTGGTGGTGCGAAACCAGAGGGCGCCATCCTTCTCGTAAGAGAGCCCCCTGACGGCGAGCTTGCCGAGTTCAATATTGATCATATCGCGATCATAGAGGCTCTGCTCGCTATACCAGTTATCAAAGGTGATGCCGAACGCCTTAAGATCATCATCGAGCCAATGCAGAATACTGCGGACGCCGTAACGGGTACAAAATTTGATCGCTTCGGCTTCGGCAAGTAAGAGAACCTCGGGGTGTTCGTCTCGCAACCTTGCGGCCAACTCGCGAACATATTCGGCTTGATAGCCATCTTCGGGGAACTCTACGCTCTCCCCCTCCAGTTCGCGCAGACGGATCCAGATGGAACGTCCGAGAATAACAACTTGATTCCCGGCATCATTGACATAGTATTCGCGCTGGATATCGTATCCGGCCGCCTGCAGAATCGAAGCGACAGCATCGCCGACTGCAGCACCGCGCCCATGGCCGACATGGAGCGGACCGGTCGGATTGGCACTGACGAATTCAACCTGAACTTTTTTCCCTTGACCGATATTGCAGCGACCGTAAGCATCACCTTGCTGCATAACCCGATCCAGCACCTGGTACCAGCAGGTCGGGGCGAGAAAAAAATTAATGAAACCGGGTCCGGCAATCTCGACCTTGGTCCAGAGACCACCTCCATCGCCGAGAGCGGCAACGAGTGCCTCGGCAATTTTGCGCGGTGCCTTGCGTTCTGCTTTGGCCAACAGCATCGCAGCATTGGTGGCAAAATCACCATGTTCGGGTTGCCCGGGGAGCTCCAGAGCAAACTCAGGCATCTCTGTGGAATCAAGTGATCCGTTGGCGTAGCAATCTTTTAGCGCAGCGGCAATTTTTTGCCGGAGTTGATCCTTCATAAAATATCGTCACTCTCTTCGATGTTCGTATTGTTGAATATTG
>JACUTX010000199.1 GCA_014859615.1 Desulfuromonadales bacterium
GACGCCCAGTCGACCTCGATCCCCGAGGAGATCCTGCAGAAATGGGAAAGTCGCGGCATCAGTCGCCGGGATTTTATCAAGTTCTGCTCTGTTACCACCGCTGCTCTCGCCTTGCCGATGAGCTTTGTTCCTCAGGTCGCCCGGGCGTTGGAGGATAGCCGTGTCCCGGTTATCTGGCTTGAATTTCAGGGGTGCACCGGTGATTCGGAAGCGTTTTTGCGCTCCAATCAGCCGACTGCCGCCGATATCATCCTCGATGTCCTCTCCATCGATTATCATGAGACGATCATGGCGCCCTCCGGCTATCTTGCCGAAGAGGCGAAAGAACAGACGATCGCACAATACAAAGGGAAGTACATCGCCATTGTTGAAGGGTCGATTCCGGCCGATGGTGGCTACTGTTCCATCGGCGGCAAGAGTGCTCTCGATATTGCCCGGCATGTCTGCGGCAATGCCGCTGCAACCATCGCTGTCGGTAACTGCGCTACCTTTGGCGGTCTGCCGAAAGCGGCTCCAAACCCGACCGGCGCCATGTCGGTCCGGGATGCTGTTCCGGGAGCAACGGTGCTCAACCTCCCGGGCTGTCCGCTCAACGCGACAAACCTCACCGCTACCATTGTTCATTTTCTCACTTTCGGCAGTTTGCCTGCCACTGATCGACTGCAGAGACCGCTCTTTGCCTATGGCAAGCGAATTCATGACAACTGCGAGCGCCGATCTCATTTTGACGCCGGACAATATGCTGAAAGTTTCGGCGATTATGGTCACCGGCAAGGGTACTGTCTCTACAAACTCGGCTGCAAAGGGCCGGAGACCTTCCACAACTGCCCGACGGTGCGCTACAACGAAGGTGTCAGCTGGCCGGTCATGGCGGGTCACGGCTGCATCGGCTGCTCTGAGCCGGGTTTCTGGGATACAATGACACCGTTCTACCGTCGTCTGCCGAACGTCCCCGGTTTCGGGATCGAATATACGGTTGACCAGATCGGTTTCGGTCTGGCCGCTGCCACGGCGGTTGCGTTTGCCGGCCATGCTGGCCTGAGTGCCTTGCGCAAAGGCGATACGATGGAAGACGATAAAGTAAAGAGGGAGGAATAATACGATGGCAAAAAAAATCGTTGTAGATCCGATTACCCGTATTGAGGGGCATCTGCGTATTGAGGCGCAGGTCGAAAATGGTAAAATCGTCGATGCGTGGAGTTCTTCCACCGCCTTTCGTGGGGTCGAAACGATTCTCAAAGGGCGCGATCCGCGTGATGCTCACCACTTTACCCAACGCTTCTGCGGTGTCTGTACCACGGTTCACTCCATGGCGAGCATTCGCGCTGTCGAAGATGCCCTGAAAATAGAGATCCCGGATAATGCCCGTCTGATCCGTAACCTGATCATGGGAATTCAGAATGTGCAGGATCATGTTATCCATTTCTATCACCTGCATGCTCTCGATTGGGTCGATATTGTCAGCGCTCTCGATGCCGACCCGAAAGCGACCGCAGTTCTGGCGCAGTCGATTTCAAATTGGCCTAAATCGAGCGTCACCTACTTTAAAGGGGCGCAGGATCGGATCAAGGCGTTTGTCGGCACCGGTCGCCTCGGTCCCTTTGCCAACGCTTACTGGGGGCACAGTGCCTATAAACTGCCGCCGGAAGCGAATCTGATGGCCGTCGCTCATTACCTTGAAGCGCTCGAATGGCAGAAGGAGATCATCAAGATTCACGCCATTCTCGGCTCGAAAAATCCGCACCCGCAGACCTTTCTCGTCGGCGGCATGGCGATCCCGGTCGATCCGAACAGCCAGAATGCGATCAACGCCGACAAGATCGCTTATATCGGCAAACTGCTCAAGCAGGCACGCGAGTTTGTTGAGCAGGTCTATATTCCGGATCTGCTGGCGGTTGCGCCGTTCTATCTCGATTGGGCCGCGATCGGCGGCGGTGTCGGCAATTATCTCTCCTACGGCGATTTCCCCGATGCGAACGGCAAGTTTTTCATGCCGCGCGGCATCATTATGGAGAAAGATATCTCCAAGCTGCTCGAAATGGACGAAAAAAAGATCGCCGAATATATCTCCCACTCCTGGTATAACTACACAACTGGCGACGATAAAGGGCTGCACCCGTACGACGGTGAAACCAATGATAACTACACCGGGCCAAAACCGCCTTACGATTTTCTTGACACCGACAACAAATATTCGTGGGTTAAATCGCCGCGCTATATGGACAAACCGATGGAAGTCGGGCCGCTGGCCCGCATCCTGGTCGCTTATGTCGGTGGCGTACCAGAAGTGCAGAACGCCGTCAACTTTGTCCTCGATAAACTCGGCGCCCCTGCTTCGGCCCTCTTCTCCACTCTCGGGCGCACCGCAGCCAGGGGGGTCGATGCGCTGGTTCTGGCCCAGAAGAATGAATCCTGGCTCAATGAATTGGCGGCGAACATGGGACGGGGAATTCTTGACGTCCACAACGGTGAGAAGTGGGATCCATCCACCTGGCCGAAAGAAGAGGTGATGGGGTTCGGCTGGCATGAAGCGCCGCGCGGTGCCCTCGGTCACTGGATTCGAATTAAAGGTGGGAAGATCAGCAATTTTCAAGCGGTTGTGCCGTCAACCTGGAATGCCGGACCGCGTGATCCGATGGGGCAGCGTGGACCATACGAAGAGGCGCTGATCGGTACGCCGATCGCTGATCCGAAAAAACCGGTCGAAATATTGCGGACCATACACTCCTTCGACCCCTGTCTCGCCTGTGCAGTGCATCTGCTCGACGGCAACGGTTCGGAGATCATTCGGGTCAAAGCTCTCTAAATAACAGGAGGCGCTTATGTTGGAAATTCGTTACGTCTGGGAATGGCCGGTTCGCATCTGCCACTGGCTGAATGCGCTCTCCATTTTCATGCTTTCGATTACCGGTTTTTATATCGGCAATCCGTTTGCTACTGGGACGGGATCGACTTTGTTCACAATGGGGAATATTCGCTTTGTGCATTTTCTGTTCGGCTACGTCCTGACCATCTCGATGCTGGCCAGAATTTACTGGATGTTTGCCGGCAATCATCACGCATCATGGAAAGGTTTCTTCCCCTGGACGACGCCGATCGGGCGCAAAAATTTTGTCAAGATGCTGCGCTACTATACCTTTACCGGCAAACAGATTACTTATGAAGTCGGTCACAACCCTGTGGCTGCGACCGCTTATTTTGGGATTTTTGCCCTGTTTCTGGTTCAGATCGTGAGTGGTTTTACCCTCTACGGCCAGTTTGAGCCGGGGAGTTTCTGGTACGTCGCCTTTGGTTGGGTCCCCGCGCTGATCAATAATCAGGATCTGCGTCTGCTTCATCATGCTGTCATGTGGTTGTTGGCCGGCTTCATTATCAACCATGTCTACAGCGGCTGGCTGATGGATATAAAAGAGCGCAACGGAACCATGAGCGGTATTTTCAGCGGCTACCGTTTTATTGAACCGAAAGATCTTTAGATGTCTGTTCTGGTTTTAGGTCTCGGCAATCTGCTCATGAGTGATGATTCGGTCGGCGTTCGGGCGATTCAGCGGCTGCAGAGCGAGTACCAGGTCCCCGAGGGGGTGACTCTTCTCGATGGCGGTACTCTCGGACTCGATCTGCTCCCGTATATCGAACTGGCCGACACCCTGCTTATTATCGATGCGCTTGAGATGCAGGCGCCGCCAGGATCACTCTTTCGCCTCGAAGGGGATGAAGTGCCGCGCGCTTTTGCCAATAAACTCTCAGTGCATCAGATGGGTCTGCAGGATCTGCTCGCCGTGGCCGAACTTCAAGGGTATGTACCGCAAAAGCTGGTCGTCCACGGTATTCAGGCTGGCTCGATCGAAATGAAGCTTGCGCTCTCCTCTCCGGTTGAACAGGCTATGGAGAGCCTGAATAACGCCGTTATTGACGAACTTGCAAGTTGGGGGATTACTCTTAAAAGAGCCGCCTGACTCAGCAGCTACCAAGAAAGAGCGCTACGTTTGTAGCGCCCTTTCTTTTCTCCGGGGAAATTTTATGGTCAGATTCCTACTGCTCATTCTTCTTATCCCTATTATCTCCTGTACTGAGCGCAGCAGCTCTTATCCAAACATCAGCATGCCGGCCGGTTTTGCTACAGATGCAGACCGGCTCGCCGAGGCAAAACAGCTCTTTTTCGCCCGCTGTGTCGATTGTCACGGCACTCTGGCTGAGGGGCGGATGTCCCGTGCTGATTTTTTTGAACCGGCTGCGCCTGATTTTACAGCGCCACTCTATCGCCAGATTGATCCTGCCTACCTTTTCTGGCGTATCGCCGAAGGGAAGATGGTTGAGCCTTATCTCTCCCAAGGATCAGTCATGCCTGCCTGGGGTGATCACTTCAGCGACGAAGAGATCTGGAGTCTGGTCGCGTATCTCCAGACGCGTTCGCGCCCCTGACCAAGCGGATAGAGCTCTTTTTGCTCTTCTCATTCTCCTGCGTCACAACTTGACACCCTCGCTGCAAAGATGCAGAATTTCACTGTTTTAAAAACCCCTGATGTGCGAGGTGCCATGTCCCGATTAATCTTTGCAGTTTTTCTTCTGTTATCTTCTCTTGTTTTACCGATTCCAGCTGCGGCAATCGACATTCTGGCTCTGCCGATCTTGCCGGGTCGAGATCTGGACGCCTGGCACTATGTTCCGGTCGGTGGCCAACCTGCCCTCTACCGTGTAAAACGGATCTATCGGGATCAGCCTATTCGGCTTCTG